>JBIKQE010000276.1:0-2932 GCA_044349815.1 Chitinophagaceae bacterium
TACGAAATTCGTTTGAGATTATCGTGTGTGCAAGGTATCATGAGTAATTATGTAAATGGTACGTTTACTACTACAAGTGGTTGCAGCATACCGGTACTTACCACGCAATCTGTATTCGGAAACAGTGCAAAAGTTAATTGGAACGGAAGTGCCGATTCAATTTATCAAATCAGCTTCAAGTTGGCGAATTCACCATCATGGGGCTCGAATACGAATTTGACAATTAAGAACCGTGTTTTCACCGGCTTAACTACCAACACAGCCTACGAATATCGCGTTCGCTCAATTTGTAAAAACGGCGATATCAGTGTATGGGTGAACGGTCAGTTTACAACAACGTCCGGTTGTGGTATTCCTTCGCTTGGCACACCAATACCTAGTGGTACAAGTGCCATTGTAAACTGGAGCGGTTCGTCCGATTCTATTTATCAAGTGAGTGTGAAACCAACCAACAGCCAAGTTTGGGGTACACCAATCAATACCAATACATTGAATCGTAACCTTACCGGTCTCACCATCAGTACACAATACGATTATCAAGTACGTTCAATTTGTAAGAACGGCGATATGAGTGTTTGGGTTGCCGGTCAGTTTACTACAAATTCAGGTTGTGGTTTACCAACCCTCAATGCACCATCAGCTATCAGTGGTAATAGCGTAACTGTAAACTGGAACGGATCGTCCGATTCTATCTATCAAGTTAGCTTCAAAACGGTGGCATCAGCCAACTGGTCAATCCCAACCAATACAAGTACGTTCTCGAATAAAATCCTCAACTTGACCGTTAATACATCGTACGATTATCGTATCCGTTCTGTATGTAAGAGTGGCGATGCTAGTGCATGGGTAGCCGGTCAGTTTGCTACCAATGGCGGTTGTGGATTACCAATTATCAATGCCACTACCAATATCAATGGAAACAGTGCTGTTGTAAACTGGACGAGCATGTCTGATTCCGTTCATCAAATCAGTTTCAAAGCAGCCACCTCGGCCATTTGGAGTGCACCAACATTGGCTACAGGTACATCGAAACAATTAACAGCCTTAATGGTGAATACGGTTTACAACTTCCGCTTACGCTCTATTTGTAAAAATGGCGATATCAGTAACTGGGTTACCGGTACATTCACCACAAACAATGGTTGTCCGGTAGTTACCCTCAACACCCCCGTTGTTGGTACCACATCGGCCGTTATAAGCTGGAGTAATGTACAAGCGGTTTCTTATTCAGCCGATTTCAAATTGTCTACAGCAACATCGTGGTGGACCTTAGGCAACAACCCAACTACTACCCGCACCATTTATGGATTGCAACCGAATAAAACATACAATTACCGTGTACGTTCTTCGTGTAGCAATGCCGATATGAGCGCGTATGTAACAGGTACCTTTACAACACCGGCCTTGGCCAAAGAAAACAATACCGCTATGGCAACCTTGTTTAACGTAAATGGTACATTGAACGAAGAAGGTATGGCTGACTTATCGTGGTCGTCGTTGAGCGAATGGAAAGTGAGCGGCTATGAAGTGGAACATCGCATTGGTGATAATCCATTCACGCCAATCGCAACCATTACATCGAAAGCCGTTGATGGTAACAGTGAGGATATTCTCGAGTATCAAACTCGCCACACCGAAATCCCTTACGGTTTAAATCAATACCGTATCTGGGTGCTTGGTCTCGATGGTTCGCGTACCTTACACAACGAAGTTATCAGCTTGCGTAAGTCGCCATTCGAAACCATCGTGAATGCTTATCCTAATCCGGCTTCGTCGCAAATTCACTTAACGGTGAAAACCGATAAAACCCATCCGGTGGATATTAAAATCCTCGATGCCACAGGCCGTACCATCAAAGCCATGTCGGTATCGGTACAAGCAGGCAACAACGATATCCCTGTCGATATCGATGCCTTGCCGGTGGCCCTTTACACCATTGCTGTATACCGCGAAGGCGGCTTGGTATACACCGGTCGATTCCAAAAAATACCTTAATCGGTAATTCCTTTCAACAACAATATCCCGACGATTCAGTTCGTCGGGATATTTTTTTTGGGCCTCTCATCGCCTCCCCCTTTCATCATCGCCGGTCCCCGCTGTTCGGTCATAGCCCGCCCTCAATCAAACCTACTAAACCAGCGCGTTATGGCATGGGCGGGGCTATTTCCTTCCATCGGGGGCATCTCAACTACCGTTTCATTCTTCGGCAACACTTACCCTAATGGGGTGCTACAATTTATTCCGCGTACTATTTATTGGTATTGCTTGTTTAATTCATAAATACAAAAAACACATTCTTTTATATACTAAACACTCATTCTCGCTTGTATTCATCAGAATAAACTCATTTTAATATCACTTTTTGTATCGTATTTAATGTAAAGTATATCATTAGATTCATCGATTGTATCACCCACCTTTTGTAGTAAAATACCTTTACATACTGAAGAGAGTAGTTTAAAATTATTGATTTTTTATATCAATTTTTTAATGATGTTGAAACCCTAATCGAATTAATGAGCCTGCATGACAAGTATTAGACGATATATACAACCTGTGTTGTTGCTTGTGTTTTTTGCATTGCTCTTTGTTAGTTTTACTATTCATGCATGGCAGTACCAAAACAATAAAGCTCAGTTTAAAAACACCATCAAAAAAAAATTAGGAATCAGTGCGCCCGTTAAACAGGCTCGTGAAGGTTTGTATGCCTATCGTTTTAACTACGATAGCATTGTAGCCATATCGCCTATCTCCGATACTTGCTTTGCTCAAACCATCTCCGACACCAGTTTATTACTGGCCCCCGGTATGTATAAGGTGTTCGGAAGAAACTTCGATATGCGTACCGAAGGGTTGTACCGCATCATGCTACCCGACAAACAGAATCGGCAAGTAATTGTTAGTCGCGGCAATTTATTCTTACTCCTCAGTG
>JBIKQE010000061.1:0-10228 GCA_044349815.1 Chitinophagaceae bacterium
CGGTATCGTCGTTGTTTACCGGCGCCAATGGCTTGAACGGCTTGGCCGTTTCGAACATCAATAATTTTTATCAAATTGTAAGTGGCACCGTCGACCCCGCACCGGCCACACCCGCTGGCAACGAGTTAACGTATATCCGCTTTATTACACAACAAACACAAGCGTACACGCAAGCTATTCAAATAGCGGCCAACCAAGGTAATAACATGGCCACGTATCCTGCCAATAATAATTTGGCCAGCCAATTAAAAATTGTTGCCCGCTTGATTGCTGGTGGTTTGCAAACACCCGTGTATTTAGTAAACATTGGTGGCTTCGATACGCACGATAACCAAGTAGATCAAAACGATAGCAGTCTTGGCGAACACGCTACCTTATTAAAAAATCTGTCGGAAGCCATTGCGGCCTTCCAAGACGATTTAACCCAATTGGGGAAAGACGACATGGTTACGGGTTGCACCTTAACCGAATTTGGCCGTCGTGTAAAATCGAATGGCAGTGGCGGAACCGACCACGGTTCCGGCGGACCCATGATTTTCTTTGGTAACAAGGTAAACCCCTATGTAATTGGAAACAGTCCGAACCTACCCGCCAATGCCACGGTAAGCGACAACGTGCCCATGCAACACGACTTCCGCCAAATTTACAATACCATATTGTGCGATTGGTTCGACCTCGACACCAATACCGCGCAAGGGGTATTGAGTGGCTATACGGCCCCCATCTTACCCATCTTCAAATATGCCGTGGGCATCGATAATATTCCACAAGTAACCCAACAATTATCGTTGGAACAAAATTATCCGAACCCATTCCGCGATCATACCGTTATTCGTTTCACCACCAGCGGTGGCGCGGTTCAAATTACCTTGTTCGACGAAATGGGCCGTAAAATGCGGGTACTATACGAAAACAATGTTCCCGCAGGCACTTTCGATATTGGCGTAGAACGAAATGGACTGCCCGCCGGTTATTACTACTACGAAATTCATGTTGGCCAACAACGTATGAGCCGAAAAATGGTAATCATTTAAAACAAGAATTGCTCTATAATATATCTGTTTAAACATTATATTTGTTGTTGAAAAAGCAGCAACACCGCTGTTATGAATTCAACAAATGACCATAAGCGTTGTTATTTGCAGTTATAACCCCAAACCCGATTTTTTTAATCAGGTATTAAACTCGTTGCAGGCGCAAACCATTCCTTGCAACCAATGGGAATTAGTAATTATAGATAATGGTTCCGCAACACCCATCGAAGATCAATTCGATTTTTCGTGGCACCCCAATGTTAAACATGTTATTGAAGCGAATTTAGGCGTAAGCATAGCCCGTGCTCGTGGTATTCGCGAAGCCAAAGGGGAATTGTTGGTGATGGTAGACGATGATGGACCGCTGTTTCCGAACTATATAGAAGAAGCCTTACGCATTATTGAAAAATACCCGCAAATAGGATGCTTTGGCGGCAATCAATTGTCTATAACGAATGTGCAAGCCCCAAAAAAATACCACCCGTACTTAGAGATGATTGGCTACCGCAGGGTAAACAAAGCTCGTTTATCAAATATGTACCGTTGGGATACTACACCTGCCGGAGCGGGTATGGTGACTCGCGCTGCTGTTGCCGCCTTGTATGCCGATGCTGTTTTTAACCGAAAACAACATGCAGCCTTGGGCCGCAGAGGCAATAGTTTAATGAGTTCGCAAGATATTGACTTAGCCTATAACGCCATCGACCTAGGGTATATGAATGGTGTTTTTCCGGAGCTGAAAATTTATCATCTGAGTATCGAAGAACATCTGAACGACGATTACCTTATTAGAAGGCGTTACCACAACGTGTATTCGTCGCTTATGCTCAACTATATTCGTTTTGGCGAAAATCCAAAACGCATACCGCGCTCTACGTATTGGCTCAATCAACTACACCGATTAATAAACGGAGAACGATTCGAATACAAAATGCAACAAGTAGCCTACCAAGCCACCTATAAATTACGCAACGAAATTAAACAGGGCAAAATTGCTCGGTAACCCATAACAGTTTTTTTTGGTCATCAGCTGATGTGCTTAACCCATCGCAATTGCGTCGCACACTGAGGCACCATCGCTTCTCTCCCCTTTCTTTTTCGGCATTACTAATTCAACGATGCATCTACGCCACATTGTTCGGTACGCTTGTTGGTGAAAACACCAACAAGGGCGCTACTACACCCAATTATTCCTACCCATTTACAGAACACATAAACCCAAGCCGAAGGCTTCCCTCCATTCCTCGTAAGTTCAACGAAAAATTACTCTTTTACGCTCTTATAAAAAAGGCTTGACAGTAAACCGATAACAGCCCCAAACTTATGAACCCCAATTTTCGCGGTCTAAACTTCGGAACTGGATGGCCTCGGCCAAGTGTTCGGTGAGGATGTGTTCGGTGCCCGCTAAATCGGCAATGGTGCGGGCTACTTTCAAAATCCGGTCGTACGCACGCGCCGATAATTGCAAGCGCTCCATGGCTTGTTTAAGCAGGGCTTGCGCCGCCTCGGGCAATACACATATTTCTTGTAATTGTTTACTGCTCATGTGCGCGTTGGCATACACGCCGTCGATGCCCGCAAAGCGTTGCGTTTGTATGGCCCTCGCCGCCATCACGCGTTCGCGAATAAGGGCGCTGTTTTCTTCGTTGCGTGCCGATCGGCTCGACAATTCGGCGAAGGGCACGGGCGTTACTTCCACATGCAAATCGATGCGATCGAGCAAGGGCCCCGAGATGCGGTTTAAATAACGTTGTACACTGCCGGGCGGACAAACACATTCTTTTTCGGGGTGGTTGAAAAAGCCGCACGGACAAGGATTCATAGACGCCACCAACATAAAATTGGCCGGGTAATCAATCGACATTTTTGCACGCGAAATCGTTACCCGACGTTCCTCCATCGGTTGCCGCATCACTTCCAACACGGTGCGTTTGAACTCGGGCAATTCATCGAGAAACAATACGCCATGATGCGCCAAGGAAATTTCGCCGGGTTGCGGATTACTGCCACCGCCCACCAAGGCCACGTCGGACACCGTATGATGCGGCGAACGAAAAGGTCGCTTCGAAATCAACATGGCTTGCTCGGGCAACTTGCCGGCCACCGAATGGATCTTGGTGGTTTCGAGCGCTTCTTCAATACCCATCGGGGGCAAAATGGTTGGCAGTCGTTTGGCCAACATCGTTTTGCCCGCACCGGGCGGACCAATTAAAATAACATTATGGGCTCCGGCCGCGGCAATTTCCATGGCGCGTTTAATTTGGTATTGCCCCTTCACTTCCGAAAAATCAATATCAAAATCGTGTTGCGCTTGCATAAAGGCATCTTCCACATTTACTGCGGTGGCTTGCAAGGGTGTGCGACCATTTAAAAAATCAACAATCTCGTTGAGGTGCGAAATGCCATACACCGTTAAACCCTTTACCAAAGCGGCTTCGCGCTCGTTGGCTTTGGGCAGGAACAAGGCCTCGAAACCATCTTTTTGCGCCCGCAAGGCAATCGGCAAGGCCCCCTTAATAGGCAACACACTGCCATCGAGCGAGAGCTCGCCCATAATTACATAACGTTGTAAATTATCCGGCGCTACTTGTCCGGTGGCCCCCAACACCCCCAACGCAATGGGCAAATCGAACGCCGCGCCCGTTTTCCGAATATCGGCAGGCGAGAGGTTCACAATAATTTTGATGCGCGGGAAGCGGTAATAATTGTTTTTAATGGCGCTTTCCACGCGGTGCTGACTTTCCTTCACGGCATTGTCGGGGAGTCCCACCATGTACACATGCAGGCCTTCGAGCACATCCACTTCGGTGGTAATTGTAATAGCGTCCACGCCAAACACGGCGCTGGCAAAGAGTTTGACCATCATAGATTATAAGTTTATGCTGTGAAAATAAATCGAAAATCAGTTATGGCATCAAGATTTTTTTTGAAGCGCATCAGCATCGCTTTGTTCAGCCCCCGTCCCGTCTTTCGCAGTGCATGGCACTTTGCTACAGCCGGGGCTATTTTTTCAGCGCCTGGAACATCTATTCAGCGGGGAATTGGTTGTTCCTCCCGATGAATAATGTTCCGAACGATGAGCCGATAGCCGCGATGGCAGCGGAAAGCGTGCGACAGGGGTGCGCCGAGCGGAGCGAGGCGCAACCCCTGGCGGACCTTGGAGCGTACAGCGCGACGGGTGCTTGATGAAGGTTCAACAGCTTGGCTTCAAAAAAAGAAAATCGATGGGTTTGTTTCCGGTTGTATTTTTACTAAAATTCGTTTATGCGCTATTATTTGTTTCTTGTTGCGCTGGTTGCGGTGAATTCATTACAGGCGCAACCCAACACTACCGGGCGGTTTAGCGGTCCGTTTTTGTGTTGGCCGCAAGCGGAGACTTCGGTGTTGCATGGTGTTAAAGAAGTGCGCTTGGAATCGTTTTACAAAAAGAATAAATCGGATATTTTTTATACGGCGGCCTTGAAAAATCAGGCCACGGCCGAGAAGTGGGGAACGCTCTTGGCGAGTAAAAAAGAACCATTGCCCATTGGTGTTCCGGGCCTGCGTGTGTCGAAAGGCTTCGATGCGAATCCGTTGCGTTCGTGGACGCCCACCGATAATGCGTTGGCGGTGTCGGACAGTGGAATTTTGGTGAGTGCAATTAATTATGGTATTCAGTATTTCGATACCAATGGCACCGCGTTGGGGCCCGAACTAACGTGGTCTGATTTTATTAATGATACCTTGTTGAACCAAGCGAAATACGACCCGCGGGTGATTTTCGATCGGCAACATCAACGGTTTATTGTGGTGTTGTTGCATGGGTTTTCGTCGGCCACATCGAAGATATTGGTTTGTTTTTCGAAGACGGCCAATCCGCTGAATGGTTGGCATGTGTATGCTTTGCCGGGCAATCCGTACAACGATACTACGTGGAGCGATTACCCGAATATTGGAGTATCGAAAAACGAATTGTTTATCAACTGCAACCGCTTTGGCGATGCGCCTACGTATCGATTCAAGGAAACCTATTTGTATCAGATTGGGTTGGCGGAAGGGTGCGCCGGACAAGCATTGAGTTATGGCTTGTGGAACGGTATTAATACCACAGATGGCCTACCCGGCATTACCTTGTGTGCGGCCACCGAAGCGCGTGGGAATTACTTGAACGATACAATGCATTTTTTGATGGCGCGACCTGATTCGGGTTCGAAGTGGTATAGTTTTCGATTGAGCGGAAACCGCAATTCGGCGAATAAACAGCTTACGGCGTTTGAATATAGCGTACCATTTTTCAGTGTGTGTGGGAATGCATTTCAAACGGATCCGAGCACAGGTAATTTGGATTCCTTGTACACGGCGAATGCCTGGATGCAAAATGCGTATTATGAAAATGGAAAATTACACGGCACGCAATCGGCGAATGGTGGTTCGGGGTGGTGTGGATTAATTTACGGACAAATCGATTTGGCAACACAAACAGCGTATTGTACACAGTACCGTGCACCGGGAACGGATTTATCGTACCCGGCCATTGCGTCGTTGACGGGTCAGGATAATAGTGAGTTGGTAGCGATGGCGTATGTGGTGGCAGACCCTTCGGCAACCCCGGGATGTGGTGCGGTATTGTTGACGGAGAAAGCATGGGGCGTTCCGCAAACGGTGCGCAAGGGCGATACGGTGGTGAATATATTGTTTCCGCCCAATTACCCGGTAGTGCCCGAACGTTGGGGCGATTATACGGGCATTGCTCGGGAGTATGGCGCCACTACCCCACGGGTTTGGATGGCCGGTGCTTTTGGTGCGAATACCCCGCCACGGAAGGCGTCGTATGGCACCCATATTGCGGCCTTGCAAACAGGAAATGTAGTTGGAGCATTGGCTTCGGGAGTATTGAATCCGCGGATTTACCCCAACCCGGCCGGCGAACAATTTCAGTGTGCCTTAACCTTAGCCACGGCGGGTGTGTTGCGGATTGATTTGATTAATGTACTCGGACAAACCATACGACCGCTGTTCAACGATTATTTACCGGCGTGTTATAATGTGCTAACACTGCGTAGCGATGGCTTGGCGCCGGGATGGTATGCGGTTCGGTTCGTTCAGGATGGCCGCCGATTGCAAACGTTGCCACTGATTGTGCGCTAAGCCGCGGATTGTTGGATCACGGATTTTTTTTTGGGGGGGGTGGATTTTTTTTGGAATCACGGATTTTTGAAGGATTAAAAGATTACGCGGATTTTTTGGGGATCACGGATTTTAAATGGATTAAAAAATTACGCGGATTTTTTTAGATGAATCTGTTTCCTCATCTAATCCTATAATCCTGTAATCCTGCAATCTTATAATCCTGCAATCCTATAATCCTGCAATCTTATAATCCTGCAATCTTATAATCCTATAATCTTATAATCCTGCAATCCTGTAATCTTATAATCCTACAATCCTGTAATCTTATAATCCTGTAATCCTGTAATCCTATAATCCTGTAATCTTATAATCCTGCAATCCTGCAATCTTATAATCCTGCAATCCTGTAATCTTATAATCCTGCAATCCTGTAATCTTATAATCCTGCAATCCTGTAATCTTATAATCCTGTAATCTTATAATCCTGTAATCCTACAAAACAAATGCCACCGCAATCGCGATGGCATTTATCTTATGAAAAGCAAACAAAATCTTATTCAACAATCTCAGCATCCTGCACATCATCGGCACCGGCAGCTCCCGAAGGATTAGCTCCTTGAGCACCGGCGGCACCCTGATCGTTCATCGCTTTGTTCAAATCTTCGCTCGCAGCGTGCCAGGCTTGGTTCAATTGTTCCAGACTGCTATCGCAACCGGCCACATCTTTCGCGGCGTGCGCGGTTTTCAACGAAGCCAAGGCTGTTTCAATAGCCGCTTTCTTATCGTCCGGAATTTTATCGCCGTAATCTTTCAACTGCTTCTCCGTATTGAAAATCATGCTATCGGCCATGTTCAATTTTTCAATTTCCTCGCGCAATTGCTTGTCGGCTTCTTCATTCATCTTCGCATCGTTCTTCATCTTTTCGATGTCTTCCTTGCTCAATCCACTACCGGCTTCAATGCGAATGTTTTGTTTCTTGCCCGTGCCTTTATCGGTGGCGCTTACTTGCAAAATACCGTTCGCATCAATATCAAAGGTTACTTCAATTTGCGGTACACCACGCGGTGCCGGCGGAATACCATCCAAAATAAAGCGACCTAAATTTTTATTGTCTTTGGCCATCGGGCGCTCTCCTTGCAACACGTTGATTTCAACACTTGGTTGGTTTTCAGCGGCCGTAGAGAAAGTTTCCGATTTCTTGGTTGGAATGGTGGTATTCGATTCAATGAGTTTCGTGAACACACCACCCAAGGTTTCAATACCCAAGGAAAGCGGCGTTACATCGAGCAACAACACATCCTTCACTTCACCGGTCAATACACCCCCCTGAATCGAGGCGCCAATCGCTACCACTTCATCGGGGTTCACACTGCGGTTCGCTTTCTTCCCAAAGAACTTTTCAACTACTTCGCCAATTTTTGGAATACGGGTACTACCCCCTACCAAAATCACTTCGTCAATCTGTTCGGCCGATAAATTGGCGTCTTTCAAGGCTTTGCGACAAGGCTCCAAAGTGCGCTGTACTAAACTGTCAACCAATTGTTCAAATTTGGCGCGACTCAATTTCTTCACCAAGTGCTTCGGCACATTGTCTACCGCCGTGATGTACGGCAAGTTAATTTCTGTTTCTGCCGAACTCGATAATTCAATTTTAGCCTTCTCGGCCGACTCTTTCAAACGCTGCCAGCTCATCGGGTCTTTGCGCAAGTCCACATTTTCTTCGGCTTTAAACTCATCGGCTAACCAATCCATAATGGCCTTATCGAAATCATCGCCCCCGAGGTGTGTATCCCCGTTCGTCGATTTTACTTCAAACACACCGCCACCTAATTCAAGCACCGATACGTCGAAGGTACCACCACCCAAATCGAATACAATAATGTGACTGTCTTGTTGTTTTTTATCGAGACCGTAAGCCAAGGCTGCAGCGGTAGGTTCGTTGATGATCCGTTTCACCGTTAAGCCCGCAATTTCGCCGGCTTCTTTCGTGGCTTGGCGTTGCGCATCGTTGAAGTAGGCCGGCACGGTAATCACCGCCTCAGTCACTTCTTGTCCGAGATAATCTTCGGCCGTTTTTTTCATTTTCTGCAACACCATCGCCGAAATTTCTTGCGGCGTGTACAAGCGGCCGTCAATATCAACGCGGGGGGTATTGTTTTCACCCTTCACCACCTTATACGACGATTGCGAAATTTCTTCCGCCACCTCATCGAAGCGACGTCCCATAAAGCGTTTGATACTCATAATGGTATTCACCGGATTGGTAATAGCCTGGCGCTTGGCCGGGTCACCAATTTTACGTTCCCCATTTTTCAAGAAGCCCACCACCGAAGGCGTCGTGCGTTTCCCTTCATCGTTGGCAATCACCACCGGCTCGTTCCCTTCCATCACACTCACACACGAGTTGGTGGTTCCTAAGTCAATTCCTATAATTTTTCCCATGATTGTTAGATTTTGCTTCTCTTAGTCAAAACCTGTGCCACCCCAAATCACCCCCTCAAAGGCGGAAACATTGACATATTTCGGGAATAAATGACATAAAAACGTGACGGAATAGCCATTTTAATGTGGTTTTTGGGCGTGTGCCCGGCGTAGTAAGTTCCATATTTGTCCCTAACAACCTTGCGCCGGCCACCGGGCTGTCGGCTATAGTCCCTCCGCGCCTCCGCTACGCTACGGCGCTCCGGGCGCTGCCGCCTCCATCCCTCACGCTAGACAGGGAACAGAAACAGAGAACAGAAAACAGTGGGTTATTTCAACACCACCCGCAACCCCTTACACAATCGGGGTTTATTTTTTCCCCGCAGCGTCTCCCGCCTCGGGGACGCTGCGGATTGGATGAACAAATAAAATAATTTCTGCGAAGCGTATTCGCTTCGTAGGGTTATGTTGTTGCATTCAGCAACAGTAGCCGCTCCCGCTCCGTTTCCCGCTCTCTACTCTACAATCACCTTCCTCGTTTCCCCATCACACTGCACATAATAAACCCCGGGGTGTACACCGCGGATATCCATCTCGTTGCTTTGGGTAGTGCGGATTAATTGCCCCAGGGTATTGTACAAATATTTGCGGTGGCCGGTTTTGTTTTTAAAGTAAAATAAGGTGTGGCTTGGGTTAGGGTAAACCACCCATGGATCCGTTTGCCCTTCGGGGGCATAATTACTTAAAGGCCAGCAAACTTGAGTGGTATCTTTCCCTAACCCATAATTAGGCATATTAGGTGGACTTTTTAAGTTAGTATAAGGTTGCCATAAGCCTTGTGGCATAAATTGACATCCTAAACCTTTAACATTAGGCTTGTCTATATAACTCATATATTTACGAGTGCTATGATAATTTCCAATATACAACTTACCATCAGGTGCTGTTGCCATGTTGTGATACCATGCAAAATAGGACAAGTCAGAAGTATCAGGCCCATGAATGAAAATTGCATTATTCGTATTGGTATCTTCTAAATCAATTTGGTAAATTGAATATGTATTGCTTACATATAATAATTTGCTGTTAGGCGAAAAACAAATCCCCATTTTAAAATCATTCCCAGGATACGTACTGGTATCATATGGCACTATGTATTTTTTTTTATGAATTAATTCCCCATTACAACGATTAAAATCATAAATATCAACTCTTGTAGGAACATAACCTACAATCCCATTATTGTAATATCGATCTCCTTTATTTGAACAAGCCATTTTTGTTCCTTCTTGATTAAAATATAATTGACCTATCCAATAACAATAGGATGATGTATCTTGATAATACTGATAAAACGGCCCTAAAATAGTATCTTCTTTCACTAAAAACTCTTGATATCGATTATAACTGCAATCTGCTTTTACCAACCACCAATCTTTCCCATTGGCATGTTTTACTGCTTGTAAAGCTGTATTGTAATAATGTTGCTTATCGGCTAGTACAACATTTTTTTGAACCACTTTCCCTTTCCCATTGTTGCTATCCATATCCACCACACTGTAGTTTAATACATCAAATTCAGTATACACATGATTCAAATAATTGTTGGCTACACTATCGCTCATCCCCGTACTGAATACATAATATTGATTCCCCTTTTTGG
>JBIKQE010000277.1:0-2892 GCA_044349815.1 Chitinophagaceae bacterium
CACCAATCACATAAACCGATGTATCGGTACGATGTTCATTGTACTTTAATACCGCCGTACCAATATCTTGGGTAATGTAAACCGAAGTGCCATCGCCACGCAACAACAACTTCTGATCTAAACCATCAGCGGTTAAATCGATCCATACCGAACCGTCTTCTTTTTTAAACAATACGCCTTTCTCTAATCCTTTCAACACAATATCCTTCCCCAACAAATACGTTTTGCTTTCGTAATACCAAGTATCAAATTCAATGCCCAAGCGTTGGTACGTCTCTTTAAATCCATCATACACCCAACTGTTCATTGTCAACCACAAAGCCATCGTTTCCGCATCACCCGCTTCCCATTTCCGAAGCATCGCTTGTGCTTCCAATAAAATAGGTGCTTGCTTTTCAGCATCGGCTTCAGCCACACCATCGGCTATCAATTGTTTTACTTGTGCCTTAAATGCATCGTTGTAACGCACATAATAATCGCCCACCAAATGATCGCCTTTCTTACCCGAACTCGCCGGCGTTTCGCCTTGTGCAAAATGTTGCCAAGCCACCATGCTCTTACAAATATGAATACCACGGTCGTTAATCAAATTGGCTTTCACCACGGTATGACCATTCGCACCTAAAATCCTACTCATCGAATCGCCCAAGAAATTATTTCGTAAATGCCCAAAGTGCAAGGGCTTGTTGGTATTGGGCGACGAAAATTCCACCATCACCTTCTTACCCGTTGCCGCATGCTCCGCAAACGCCTTCGGCAATGCCAAACGCAAATACGTAACATAATAATCGGGCGAAATGGTAAAATTCAAAAATCCCTTCACTACACTAAACGATTGTATCCATTCCGAATGCGCCACCATATCGGTTCCCAACGCAGTTGCAATCTCATCGGGTTTTTTACCCAATACCTTACTCAAGGCAAAGGTTACTAAGGTAAAATCGCCCTCAAATTCAGCATTTGTCTCATTAATCAAAACGGCCTTATCAGGCACCGTGGTTGTATACACCCGCTGTACCGATGCCACGGCTTCCCTTTTCAATCGGGCCACTATATTCATGTTGCGTAATTAAGGGTGCGAAAATACCATAAACCACGGTAACGGGCAAAGTCGAGCAAGGTCATTATACCGAAAATCCTTAGTTTTGTATCCTTATGAAAAAAATCGGCTCGATTCTATTAGGTTTTGTTTTGTTGTTTAACGCTTGTTCTACCGACTTCAAAGTAGGTGCCCCCTACAAAGAAATTTCCGTTGTTTATTTCTTATTGTCAGCCTCCGATTCCGCCAATTATGTAAAAATCACCAAAGGCTTTTACGATGAAGCCCTCAACAATTTATTAATTGCCCAAAACGCCGATTCTCTCTATAGCAGCAATTTAGAAGTTACCTTAGAAGAACTCTTAAATGGCAACGTAACCAATACCTATACCTTGCCCCGCGTTAACCTCGTGAACGAAGGCTATGTAAAAAATCCGGGCGTTTTTGTAGACAGTCCCAACTACGCCTTTAAATTCAAAGGCTTTGTAAATGCCCGTCGCCTCTATCGCTTAACCGTTAAAAATCTCAGCACAGGCAAAATCATTACCGGACAAACCGATGCCATCGATACCATGCCCAATGTGTTCTCAATTATTAATCCATTCACCAGCTTCGATAAATTAAACTTCTCCGACCCCATCAAATCGTACCCCTTTACGTGGAATGGCCCACCCAACGCCGTTTTCTTCGATGTTGTAGTTCGCTTCTGGTACGAAGAAAAAAATACCAATACCTTGCAAACTATTTATAAATACAAAGACCTCACCGTACTTAAAAATGTAACGGCCACCGGTGGTTCAATAACGGCGGCCATGAACAACCTCGATTTTTACAAATCCCTCAACAGCGAACTGGGTAATACGCCTACCTTTATTTCGCGGTATGTAGATACCCCCGACCTTCTAATTATGGCCGGCGGACAACAACTTAAAACCTATATCGATGTGAATGCAGCCCAAAGCGGTATCACCTTCGATCAAATTAAACCCAACTATACGAATTTAGTGGGCGAGAACGTTTTCGGTATTATGTCGTGCCGTAGTACCCGCTTCCTTCGTCAAATCGATTTCAACGATGCTACTTACGATTCGATTATTAATGGTCAGTACACCAAGAACTTGAATATCGTTGGTAAATCATCGCGTTAATTTCCTATTTATGTATCGAGGCTTGCTTTTGTTTGGTTTATGCTTGTTGATGGGGAATGGTTTATTGGCCCAAAACAATCAAGATGCCGACGATAAACCAAAAGCCGATGCCCTTTGGAACCTCGATGCCGCTGTAAGTGCCGAATTACCCGGTGCCGATATGGCGAAACGCTTCGGTTATTGCTTTCGCATTGGTCCCGGCATTCGCTACAAAACCAATACCAATTGGATTTTCGGTGGCCGATTTGAATTCCTCACCGGCAACCAAATGCGCGACGACAGCTTGCTCTGGAATGTAAAAACATCTATCGGAGGTCTCATCACCCAAGGGGGCGATGTGTTAAATATTGGAACATTTTTACGTGGCTACACGGTCGGCATTCAAGTAGGGAAAATTCTTCCTATTTGGCAGGCCAATCCCAATTCAGGCCCCACTGTTTTGACCTCACTTGGCTTCATGCAATACAAAATCAACCTGTTCGACCGCGATAACGCGTTTCCGCAGGTGCGCGACGAATATAAAAAAGGATACGATCGCCTTACCAACGGCTTATACCTCGAACCGTTTATTGGATATACGTATTACGACAAAAAGAAATTCATCAACTTCTTTGCCGGCTTCAATTTCTTATTAGGCTTCACCCAAGGTCGTCGCGATTATTTATTCGACTTACAACGACCCGATACCGGCGCTCGTTTTGACGT
>JBIKQE010000278.1:0-2887 GCA_044349815.1 Chitinophagaceae bacterium
CATGGCGAACAACGCGGTCGTTTGTTGGGTTTTCCAACCGCGAATTTACAGGTGAGTCACAACGATAAATTAATACCGGCCAATGGCGTGTATGTAGTAGAAACCATGTACGATGGTATGTTGTTTCGAGGCATGATGAATATTGGTCATCAACCCACTTTTCATGCGGTGCAATCGCAAAAATTGGAGGTGCATGTAATTGATCAAGCCTTAGATTTATATGGAAAGAATTTAACTATCCGCTTCTTGGGCCGCTTGCGTAACGAACATAAGTTTGGTAGTCGCGATGAATTAGTAGCTCAACTGGAAAGAGATAAAGCACAAGCGAAAGATTGGAAATAAGCCTCACGCGCCTGTACGCGGGATGAGGTATTTTATCGCAGAGAGCACTGAGGATGCCTTCGGCCAATTGAGGCAGAGGTATTTTATCACAGAGGTACGATGAGGTGTTATCACAGAGGGCACAAAGGATGCCTTCGGCAAGGGTAAGCCCGCCATAGGCAGGAGAGGAATTTTATCGCAGAGGGAGGATGAGGTGTTTTCGCAGAGGGCTCTGAGGTTGCCTTCGGCAAGGGTAAGCCCGCCATAGAACGTGTGAGACAGCAATAGAACACGCAATAAATATTGGTGCAATACCACGAACCCGCCTTCAGGCGGGTGGAACAATAATAGAAGGAACAATAATAGAAGAAACAACAATACAAAAAAAGCTGAAGAATGATTCAGCCGATGAACCAATAGCCCCGATTGTAGGAGGCATCGCGCCCGCAAGGCACGACGCGGGGGCAGGCCGACGGAAAGCGGGACGACTGCTGAACAACGCTACTCCGCTGCGCTTCAAAAAAAAATTTATTTAAACCACGAACTATACATCACGTAATTATTCGCAATCCGATCGATTTCGCCGTGAATCAATTCCTGCGAAATATCCTTCACTTTTTTGGCGGGCACGCCGGCATAAATACTGCCGCTTTCGCACACCGTATTTTCCAACACCACCGCGCCGGCCGCAATAATGGTGTTGGTGCCAATGTGGGCATTGTCCATCACTATAGCACCCATGCCAATCAGCACATTGTCTTCCACGGTACACCCATGCACCAAGGCATTGTGTCCGATGGACACATTATTCCCCAACACCACCTTGGTTTTTTCGAACGTGCAATGCAATACCGCCCCGTCTTGGATGTTCACTTTGTTGCCCATACGAATACTATTCACATCGCCGCGCACCACGGTGTTGAACCATATACTGCATTCCTCGCCCATCACTACATCGCCAACCACGGTAGCATTGGGCGCAATAAAACACGATTCAGGAATAACAGGATGAACACCTTTTACAGGAAGAATGACGGGCATAAAAAAAGTTGAAACACAAAAATACACCAATGCCCGCCATGCTCGTTGTACTTTTGCTGTATGAATTTGCGTTCGCTGTTTTTGCAATACAATGCCCAAACCTCCGAGGCGCCTATTGCCTTGCCTATTACCCGCGCCGAGGGGGTTCATTTATACGACGACACCGGGAAAGCGTATATCGATTTAATTGGTGGCATCAGCGTTTGCAACCTCGGCCACGGACACCCCGCCATTCGCGCGGCCATTCACGAACAAGTGGATCGCTACATGCACGTGATGGTGTACGGCGAATTGGTACAATCGCCACAAGTACTCTACGCCCAAGCCCTCTGCGAACAATTGCCCGCTTCGTTGCAATCGGTCTTCTTCACCAACAGCGGCACCGAAGCCACCGAAGGCGCCATGAAGCTCGCCAAACGCGTGACCGGTCGCTATCGCTTTGTTTCGTTTAAAAACTCCTACCACGGCAGTACCCAAGGCGCACTCAGCGTGATGGGCGATCCCTATTGGCAAGATGCCTTCCGTCCTTTATTGCCCGGCATCGATCAATTTGATTACGGTTCCTACGATGCGTTAAACGCCATCACCTCCGAAACCGCGGCCGTAATTATAGAACCAGTGCAAAGCGAATCGGGCGTAACTGTCCCCGATACCGCCTGGCTCCAAGCCATCCGCACCCGTTGCACCCACACCGGCACCCTCCTCATCTTCGACGAAATTCAATCCGGCTTCGGACGCACCGGCTCCTTGTTTCGCTTTCAAGCCATCAACGTCATTCCCGATGTGTTGCTCTTGGGCAAAGCCCTCGGCGGCGGCATGCCGCTAGGTGCCTTCATTGCCTCGCGCGAACACATGCACACGCTCACGCACACACCCGTGCTCGGACATATTTCCACCTTTGGCGGACACCCCGTATCGTGTGCTGCCGGACACGCGGCCTTGAAGGAATTACTACGCGCTGAACTCATTGGTGATGTAGCCAGCAAATCGAATTTACTCGCTGAATTACTCCAACATCCGCGTATTAAAAAAATACAACGTTGCGGATTATTAATGGCGCTGCATTTCGATAGTTACGAACAAAACAAACGCCTCATCGATCGTGCGCTCGAACACGGCGTCTTCACCGATTGGTTTTTATTTGCCTCGAACGCCTTGCGCATCGCACCGCCTTTAACCATTTCGGGCAACGAAATCCGCGAAGCCTGCAACATCTTGCAACGTTGCTTCAACGAGGAAGTTTAATTTTTTTGAAGCGCATCAGCCTAGCCTTATTCAGCGGCCATCCCGCTTTCCGTCGGCCTGCCCCCGCATCGTTCCTCGCGGGCGCGATGCCTCCTACAATCGGGGCTATTCCGCCAGAGGCGGATTCAGCGAAGGAACATTATTGAGATTTATTCTTTGTTTTTGGTTTATGTAATTGCCAACACTACGAAATAGTGTGTAACAGACCTCGCCCTGCAATAACACCTATTCTCTGTGAAAAAAACCTCCCTTACTCTGTGAAAACACCTCTTTCCCTCTG
>JBIKQE010000279.1:0-2884 GCA_044349815.1 Chitinophagaceae bacterium
GTGCTTTTTAGTATTGTTTAAAAAATTAGTGAATTACAAAGATATGAGCCCGACCCGAAAGGGAGTGTTGGAATGAGGGCGTTAAATTGAGGGAGAACCCCTTGAGGGGCACGCCCAATGAGTGAACAGAAAGAGGGAACAGAAAACAGGAAAAACGGCAATAATTGTGTGTGTTACTTTGGGGTATTCGCCTTATTTTTGCGCAACCAGAATTTTATGCCGGCACAATATTATCTTTTTTTAGGCTTCGCCCTGTTTTGTTTGGGCATTATGGGTGTACTGATGCGCCGAAATGCCATTGTTATTTTGATGTGTATTGAGCTGATGCTGAATGCGGTGAATTTGCTGATGGTGACGTTTAGTAAGATGCATCAGGACCCCGCCGGACAGGTTTTTGTATTCTTTATTATGGTGGTGGCCGCTGCAGAAGTGAGTGTGGGCCTCGCTATTATTGTAATGATGTTCCGTAAGGTTCGTTCCATTGATATTAATATTCTCAACCGATTAAAAAATTAAGCGTTTCTGATGATGCAATTGGCTTGGTTAATTCCGATTTTTCCTTTGGTGGGTTTTTTAATCAGCGGCTTAGGACGTAACAAGTTGGGGCACAGCGCCGGGTGGATTGCTACCTTGGCCATTTTAGCTTCCTTTTTAATGTCGTTGGGCGTGTTTTTTAATGTGTTGGCAATGCCGGCTGATGCGGCACCAACCGTGGTGACTTTATTCGATTTTATTTCGGCCGGGAATTTGCATATTCCATTCGCGTTTCAGCTGGATGCTTTATCGGCCACGTTCTTATTGATTATTACCGGTATTGGTTTTTTAATTCATGTGTATTCGATAGCCTACATGGGGCACGATGATGGTTTTGGTAAGTTTTTTGCTTATTTGAATTTGTTTGTGTTTTCGATGTTGCTGTTGGTGATGGGGAATAACTACATCATTATGTTTATTGGTTGGGAAGGTGTTGGTTTGTGCTCTTATTTATTGATTGGCTTTTGGTACAAGAATTTATCGTACACGTATGCCGCCCGTAAAGCCTTTGTAATGAACCGTATTGGGGATTTGGGCTTTTTGGTGGGTTTATTTTTAGTGTATGCCAAATATGGTACTTTCAATTTTGTTGAATTGCAAGCGGCTATTTCGGCCTCAAACGATACATTGTATTTGACGTATATCGCCTTGTGCTTCTTTGTTGGGGCCATGGGTAAGAGTGCGCAATTGCCTTTGTTTACGTGGTTACCCGATGCGATGGCGGGTCCAACACCGGTATCGGCTTTGATTCATGCCGCTACGATGGTAACAGCGGGTATTTATATGATTTCGCGGAGTCATTTTATTTACAGTTTGACGCATCATGCGCAAGATGTGATTTTGATAATTGGTGCGGCTACGGCGTTTATAGCGGCTACGATTGCTACACGCCAAAACGATATTAAAAAGGTATTGGCTTACTCTACGGTGAGTCAGTTAGGATTTATGTTTATGGCCTTGGGCGTTGGGGCTTATGTGGCGGCTGTGTTTCATGTTATAACGCATGCCTTCTTTAAAGCCTTGTTGTTCTTGGGTTCCGGTTCGGTGATTCATGCGGTGGACGGGGAGCAGGATATTCGCCACATGGGTGGTTTGAAGAAATACATGAAAACCACGTACACTACATTTTTAATAGGATGTATTGCTATTGCGGGGATTCCGCCCTTGAGTGGTTTCTTTTCGAAAGATGAAATTATGATGCATTTGTTTGCGTCGCACGGGTTGGGACAAATTATATGGGCTGTGGCTGTGTTAGCGGCGTTTATGACAGCCTATTATATGTTCCGATTGTTGTTTATAACGTTTTGGGGCGAATACCGTGGTAAAGGTCACCCGCATGAGAGTCCGGCCTTGATGACCGTACCCTTGATGGTATTGGCTTTGTTCTCGGTAATTGCCGGATTTATAGGTATTCCGGAAGTATTGGGTGGACACCATTGGTTGGCTTCCTTTTTAGGTCGGGTGATAACACCTGTGGGAGAGCATGCTGCGTTGAGCCACACCACTGAATATGGTTTGATGGCTTTTGCGGTAGCGATTGCTTTGACGGGTATTGGGTTGGCGTATGTTGGGTATAAAAAATACCAAGCGTCGGCTACTAATACCGGGTTGGCATCGTTTTTTGAAAACAAATGGTATTTAGATGAATTGTACAATACAATTATTGTGAAACCGATTATGGCACTGAGTTCCTTGTTGGAGAAGTTCGTTGAAAAAATGGGCATTGACGGCTTGGTGAATGGTGTTGGCAAATCGGTGCAATGGAGCAGTACAAAAGTGCGCTTGATGCAAAATGGCATGGTGGGTACTTATTTGTTTTTGCTGGTGATGGGTATGATTTTATTGTTCTCTTTGCAACTTATTTATCGATTATTTTAAACTTAACGAATACAGGATACATCCTAATTTGAATGCTCATGCTGACGGTTCTCCTTCTTCTTATCCCAGTGCTTGCCGGTTTAGTGGCGCTCCTTACGGGGAGTGCTTCGGCTAAATCGATTGCTTTGGGTTCTTCGTTGCTCACTTTAGGCTTAACCCTATTTAGTGTGCTTACATACAGCGCGCCCTTGGGGTTTGATGCTACTTGGATTGATTTATTGGGTGCCCGTTTTACCTTGTCGTTAGACGCTGGGTTGAGTAGATTGATGGTGTTGTTAACAGCCTTGGTTTATCCGTTGTTGTATTTGGCGTTTACACAACGCTCGGTTGATCGTCCGGGTGTGTTTTATGGTTTATTGAGTTTATCGCAAGCTGGTTTGATGGGTGTGTTTATGGCCCAAGATGCTTTGTTGTTTTATTTGTTTTGGGAAGTTGCGTTAATTCCGGTGTACTTTTTAAGTTCGATGTATGG
>JBIKQE010000280.1:0-2882 GCA_044349815.1 Chitinophagaceae bacterium
GTAACCATGCAAGAAGCCGGGGTGAGTAAATTGGTGCCGGTTGATTTTAGAAGCCTGAACTAATGCTGCGCGAACGCCATATTGAAGCGTTGCGCAATTGGGTATTGACCTTCGAAGACGTCGAAGAAACCACGCCATTTGGCCCGGATACCTTGGTATTCAAAACAGCCGGCAAAATGTTCTTGCTTCTTCCCCTCGATGAAGAAGATTTACGCTTTAATGTAAAGTGCGACCCCGAGGAAGCCATTGCCTTGCGTGAACAATACCCCCACTCCGTATTGCCCGGCTACCACATGAATAAAAAGTATTGGAACACCATTGTTTGCAACCCGGAATTAAAACTGGAACAAATAGCCGAGTTTATTCGTACGTCATACCAATTGATTCGTAACGGCAAACCAAAACGGAAGTAAACTGCCACAGGCTATTCGCTTAAATACCTATCTTTGGCCCCATGCTGTCGCGCCTAGACAAATACATTCTTAAAAACTTCTTAGCCACCTTTGCTTTTTTATTACTGGCTTTTTCGGCCATTGCCATTGTCATCGACCTCACCGAAAAAATCAACGACTTTCTAAAAAAGCACGTTACCCTTCGCGAAATACTCACCTATTTCCGCGACTTCCTTCCCTATATCTTGGCCTTGTTGTTTCCCATCTTCATTTTTGTGGCGGTCATTTTCTTTACCTCGCGCCTGGCCAACCGCTCCGAAATTATTGCCATGCTCGGCAGTGGCATGTCGTTTAAACGATTCCTTCGCCCCTATATTATTGGGGCCGGTATTATTTCGTTGGTGTTATTGGTGGCCAATCACTATTTAATTCCCTTGGCCAATCAAAGTCGATTGAAGTTTGAAGAAAAATATTTGTGGGACAAAAATTATGCCTCCAACGATAACTTTCATATTCGGGTGAGTCCAACGGAATATATTTTCATGCAAACCTTCAACCCTGAATCGAAACTTGGTTATCGGTTCAGTTACGAAAAAGTAAAAGGTACGCAACTCATAGAACAAATTTCGGCCGACCGCTGCGAGTATATCGACTCCATTAAAATGTGGCGCTTATCGGATGTATTGATAATCAAAAACAACGGCGTAAAAGAACACATGGAGCGCCAACAAAAAATCATGAAGCGCTTTCCCTTTTCGCCGACCGACATCACCGAAAAGCGCGAAGGCAAACAAATGATGACCACCCCGGTATTGAATGCCTTCATAGACCGTGAAGTACAAAAAGGCAGTGAAAACCTCAACGAATATTACATTGAAAAACATCGCCGCACGGCCGCGCCATTTTCCTCGTTTGTGTTATCCATCATTGGCGCCTGCATGGCCTCGCGCAAAGTACGGGGTGGCAGTGGTATTCATTTGGCGGTCGGTTTAATGCTCAGCGCCGTGTATATTTTCCTGATGCAATTCAGCACCATGTTTGCCATGAAAGGCAGTTTAAATCCCTTCCTTTCCGTGTGGTTGCCCAATATCTTATTCTCGTTCTTAGCCGTGTACATCTACCGGAAATATTCAAAATAAGTGAAGTATTTCATTGCTTACTTGTGCTCAGCCTGTTTCCTGCTCCCTGAAACTGTTGCCTTTCTTCCGTGGTTTGTGTCTTTGTAAGCTCCCCCAAAAATAGTACGTTTTGAAAGTAGACTAAAATCCTTAATTTTAAAACGTAAAACATATGAAAAAGAATCAGTTTAGTCCGACTCAAATTGCCGGAATTCTGAAGGAATTTGAACAAGGCAAGTCGGTTGAAGAAATCAATCGTGATCACGGTGTTAGCCGAGCAACGCTTTATAAATGGCGCCAGCGATATGGAGGTATGGAAGCCTCAGAGCTGAAGCGCATAAAGGAGCTCGAGGAAGAAAATGCCAAACTAAAGCGTATGTATGCCAATTTAGCTTTAGAACTGGATACCGCAAAATACATCATCGAAAAAAAGCTTTAAAGCCTTGCGAGAAAAAGCAAATTATAGTTGAAATTAAAAAGGATCGACCCAAAGACATCAGCAAGGCGTGTCGTTTATTACGGGTTAGTCGAAGCAGTTTGGAATACAAATCGATTAAAAGAGATGAACATTTAATTGATTTGTTGGCCTCATTAGCGAAAGATCATCCCATGGAAGGCTTTTGGAAGTGTTATGGTCGGATTCGCAATTCCGGTGAAATAATCAATCATAAACGCTTGCACAGAGTGTATAAACAAATGAAATTACCCATCCGCCGCAAGGCTAAAAAACGCCTAATATCAAGGGTTAAAGAGCCCTTACAACGTCCGCCCAATTTTACACACACATGGAGTATCGATTTTATGAGCGATGCTTTATCGAACGGTACAAAATTCCGTTCATTTAATGTGATTGATGATTTTAATCGAGAGGTACTTTTTATTGAAACAGATTATTCATTAAAAAGTAGTCGGGTTATTTGGGTTCTAAACCATTTGATAAAACGATATGGTAAACCAAGTAGTATTAGAATGGATAATGGGCCTGAATTTATTGCCACATTGGCCATGCAATGGAGCGAAGCCAATGGCATTGAATTAAAACATATTCAGCCCGGCAAGCCAACTCAAAATGGCTATATCGAACGATTTAACCGAACATATCGAGAAGGTGTATTGGATGCCTATTTGTTCGATACATTAGAGGAAGTTCGAGAGGCAAGTGAAAGGTGGGTATATGATTACAATCATTTCCGGCCACATGATTCATTAGATGGCCTGAGCCCCAAAATGTTTATAGAAAAAAGGAATGCTTCTTTGGGGCTTCGTTCCGCTTCGGCTACGCCTCCGCTACACTCAGCTCCAAAGAAATCACCAAAACGTAAATCATGAAAAATGTCTACTTTTGAGATGTACTATAAATGGGGAGCCTACA
>JBIKQE010000281.1:0-2880 GCA_044349815.1 Chitinophagaceae bacterium
TAATCACCCATATCGAGTTTGCACTGTCCTCTAAAAATGCGGTCGGTTTGTGGGGCTTGAACAATACGCGTTAAACGCTCGATGGCTTTTTCGGGTTTTCGTCCCATACGGGCTTCCAGCTCTGCTAAATCGCGCGATGTTTCCGTGTATTGAAAAGCCGGAAATTGCTGAATAAAATCGTCGTATTTTTTTATCACCGAATCAACAGCCATAGCAGTAAACGTTGGCTTGGCACGAAGTTGACGATTTAATACTGTAAGTTCTTCGCTTAAGGCTAACTGATAAAATGGCTTATCGGTACCTAATTGCGCTACGGTTCGATAGGCTTGTAAGGCAGCATTGTATTGTTTTTCGCGAAGGGCCAAACGGCCAAAGCCCAACATACGGCGACCGTCTTCATGGAGTCGGGTATCGATGGCGCGTATTTGTTGAAAGGCACTTTCATAATCGCCTTGCTGGGTATAATACCAAGCCAATAAATCGGGCCAAGCCAATTGCTCGGCATCTTTAGCACTGCGTTTGATAATTTTCTTACGCAACATATCCAATTTATCGGGTGTCGTCATCATTCGTTGGAATGCGGCTTTTACATTTTCTTGTTTGTCGGATGTAGATACATACATATCGAGCAAACTCTCCATCGCTAATTCCGTTTTCCCTTGGGCATCGTACAACACAGCCAATTCTTCGGCAAATCGATAGGGCTGAAGTTTATCGGCGTTGCGTCCTTTTTCGTAAAGGGTAATCGCTTCAAGTGCCATACCATCTTTTTCGTACCAGCGGGCTAAGGTGCGTAATTGATCTTCGCGGTTTAATACTTGTTCATTGAGTTTTTGAAATTGTTTATCGGCTTTTTTGTCTTCTTTAAGTCGTTGCCATACACGGGCTAAATCGTATTGAGTGCGTAAATCGGTGCTATTCTTTTTTAACTGTTGTTTCAACATTTTTTCGGCACCCGCAAAATCGCCCATTCCCAATAAGCTATTCGTATACCCTTGTAAAATTTCAGGGTTACCCGGATTATAGTCGAGCAATTGTTTGAAGGTGGCGGCTGCTTTGGTATAATCCTGACTCAATAAATATTGTCGTGCTACCTGTAGCAATTGATCTTGCGCCAAGCCAACATGAGCCATAAATACCACCCACAAAAAAAGCAAAAGCCGTTTCATTCCCTCAAATATCCTAACAAATTCATGTATATTGGTTATTAATTTTGATAAGAATAGGCAGCACGTATTAAATTAACTATTTGTTAGATGAGTAGGCGAAGTTTAGGTATTAACTTCGGAGTTATTCGAAAAATCGCAATTAAGACAGGCGAAAGGCTTGTATATGTGAAAATACATCAGTATATTAGTAAATGTAAATCACATTACAACCCGGGGGGGTAAAACATGAATTATGGCAAAAGCAACTAAGGTTGAAAAAATCAATCTGAAAAAAGCCTTACACGATCATTTTGGATTTGATCAATTTAAAGGTGACCAACAAAAAATTATTGAGAGCATTCTCTCAGGAAAAGATACGTTTGTAATTATGCCCACCGGTGGTGGGAAATCGATGTGTTATCAATTACCGGCACTGATTTCAGACGGTATAGCTATCATCGTTTCGCCCCTTATTGCCCTGATGAAGAATCAGGTCGATTTGATGGCCGGATACAGCGATATCGAAAATGTAGCGCACTTTTTAAACTCGTCGCTCAACAAAGGACAAGTAAAAAAAGTGAAAGAAGATTTGTTGAACGGACGAACCAAGATGTTGTATGTGGCTCCGGAAACACTCACGAAAGATGAAAATGTAGAATTCCTTCGCGAATTGCCTATTTCATTTTTCGCCGTCGATGAAGCACACTGTATATCGGAATGGGGGCACGATTTTAGACCGGAATACCGGAAAATTCGCGATATCATCGATAATATCAACCCGAACTTACGCATCATTGCCCTTACTGCTACTGCTACACCTAAGGTTCAAGACGATATTCTTAAAAATTTGGGCTTACAAAAACCCAATATATTTATATCGTCGTTTAACCGATCGAATTTGTTTTACGAAATTGTTCCGAAAGCAAAACGCGACCAAACTGTAAAACACATTGTCAAGTTCATTCAACAAAACAGAGGTAAAAGCGGTATCATCTATACCCTGAATCGGAAAACTACCGAAGATCTAGCGGCCTTGTTGGTGGCCAACGGAATTAGTGCTGTAGCCTATCATGCTGGCCTCGACAGTAAAACACGCGCTAATAGGCAAGATCAGTTTTTGATGGAAGATGTTGATGTAATTGTAGCTACCATTGCCTTTGGTATGGGTATCGACAAACCCGATATTCGGTTTGTGATGCATTACAATATTCCCAAATCGATTGAAAATTATTATCAAGAAACCGGACGAGCCGGGCGAGATGGAATGGAAGGACATTGCATATTGTACTTCTCGTATAAAGATGTTCAGAAATTAGAACACTTGATGCGCGATAAGCCACTCACCGAACGCGAAATGGGTGGACAACTGATTGGCGAAACCCTGGCTTATGCCGAAAGTTCCATTTGCCGTCGCCGGGTTTTACTGCATTATTTTGGAGAAGAATACCACCAAGATAAATGCAACATGTGCGATAACTGCTTGAATCCGAAAGAAAAGATTGAAGTAAAAGATACCGTCTTCTCCGTTTTGGAAACCATTCGCCAACTCAAAGAGATGTTCGCCATCGATTATGTAATTAATGTAGTACTAGGCCGAGACAATACGCAAATTCAAGCATACAAACACGATCGGTTAAAATGTTTCAGTATGGGAGCCCATTTCCAAATGAACGATCATTTTTGGTATTCTTTGGTGCGGCAAATGATAGTGGAAGGCTTGATTCGGAAAGAC
>JBIKQE010000282.1:0-2876 GCA_044349815.1 Chitinophagaceae bacterium
ATACGGCGTCGACCAATAAAATATCGAGCGGATGAAAGCCTAAAAACGCCAATGGAAGAAAAAACCAACACGATACAAAGGGCCGCAACACCGACGAACGGAAGCCGGTACTCAAATTAAATTCGGTGGAGGAATGATGGGTAACATGCACGGCCCAAAGTACCCGCACATTGTGTTCGGCGCGGTGTTCGAAATAAAAACACGCATCGAGCAAGAGCGCAAGCAGTCCCCAATACAACGGCGAATGCGATAAAGAAAAAAAGCCATGTTGATAGGCGAAAAACAATAAACCCAACACCACAACTTTGATGGTGAGTCCAAGTAGGGTGTTGGCTATATTAAGCCATACATTCATCAACGCTTCGCGCCAAGAATAATAGCGAAGTCCTTGGTATTGGCTTAAAAAAACTTCGAGCGAGATAAGTGCCGCATACACCGGAATTGACCAAGCGACGAGTGGATTTTGTTGCAAATAATCTTGAATCGCCGCCCACATATTACACGGTCATGAGTTCTTTTTCTTTGGTGGCTGTATGCGCATCCACTTCCACAATCTTTTTATCGGTGAGGGCTTGAATGCGTGTTTCGAGGTCTTTCACTTCGTCTTCGCTCAAGCCGTCTTTCTGCATTTTTTTAACGGTTTCCATACCATCGCGACGAATATTGCGAATGGCAATTTTAGCTTGTTCGCCTTCGGCCATTACTTTCTTTACAAATTCCTTACGACGTTCTTCGGTAAGTGGCGGCAAGAAAAGCTTGATGATGATACCATCGTTTTGTGGCGTTACACCCAAGTTGGCTTGCAAAATAGATCGCTCGATAGGCGCAATCATATTTTTTTCCCACGCTTGAATGGTGAGGGTGCGGGCATCCACAGCCGTGATGTTGGCAACTTGCGAGATGGGAGTAGGTGAGCCATAATATTCAACGGTTAAACCGTCGAGCATTTGTGGACTCGCCTTGCCGGCACGGATTTTTAAAACTTCCGATTCAAAATGCGATAAGGCTTTGATCATATTCTCGCCGGTTTGTTTCAACAGGGCTTCTTTCGCTTCAGACATGGATTTTAAATTTTGCTTGGCAAAGGTAAAAAGAATGTGCTAATGTGCCATCGCTTGATGTGGATGGGATTTGTTTTTTGTTTTTTAAATGGCTTTTGTATATTTATGGAATGAAATGGGGCTTATTAGCAGGGTTTTTATGGCCGATTTGTGCCGCAGCCGGTGGTTATCAAACCAATGTGCAAAGCGTGAAAGCGTTGGGGATGGGGCATTGTGGTATTGGTTTTACAGGCGATGCATCGGCGTTGTTTTTCAATCCGGGACAAGCCTCTTCCTTACAAGGCCGATATGGCATTCAGGCGGGCTTTACGCCATTGTGGGCTAATACCCTATATCAAACGCCCGGTAGCAATTATTCGGTGCGCACATTGCCTAATATGGGAACTCCCTTTCACTTGTATGCTTTTAGCTCCTTTAAAAAAATGCCGGCCCTGAAGGCGGGCTTGGCGGTATATACTCCTTTTGGGAGTCGGGTTCAATACCCGAACGATTGGAAAGGCCAATTTTTATTACGCGAAATTAGTTTGAAATCGATTTTTATTCAGCCTACCGTTTCGTATCAAATCAACAAACGTTGGGGGATTGGTGGCGGTTTAGTTTTTGCAACCGGTGGTTTTGTTTTACGCAAAGGCATTCCGTTGCAAGGCAGTAATAGCGAATACGGCGAAGGAAGTTTGGAAGGCAAAGGACGCGGATGGGGTTGGCAAATTGGCACCCATTATAAGTTAGACGATCAATGGCAGTTTGGCCTAACCTATCGATCTTTGGTTCAAATGAAGGTGAATGAAGGCGATGCTGTATTTACGGTGCCCGCCTCAGCCGCCTCGTTTTTTCCGTCGGGGAAGTTCAGTGCCCAATTGCCGCTGCCCGGCAGTTTAAATTATGGCATTGCTTTTACCCCCAATAAAAAATGGCTTTTTCAATTCGATATGCAAATGGTTTTTTGGAAAGCATACGATAGTTTAAATATCAACTTCGCCCAAGAAACAGAAAAACTCAACGACATTCGGTCGGCACGCAATTATAAAGGCGCCAGCATTTACCGTTTAGGCGGCGAATACCAATGGCATAAAAAAAGTGCCGTTCGGGTTGGCGCGTATTTCGATCAAACACCGGTTCAAGCCGGCTATTTAACACCCGAAACTCCCGATGCCCATAAACTGGGCTTCACGGCAGGTGCATCGTATTCCATCAATAATAATTTACACCTCGATGCGGCGGTTTTGTACATTAACGGACAACGCCGTACCGACACCAATTTAGAAACAGCCTTCGAAGGAACGTATCAAAGCAAAGCCGTTTGCGGTGCCCTTGGTATTCGTTGGCAAGCATCACCTAAAAAAACTAACTAAACCCCTTTTATTATGACAAGAAATCAACACATCTTCAGTGCCTTAGTAGCGCTCTTTTGTTTCCCGCAATTGCTTCAAGCGCAATGCACCGGTGGACGCTTTCATCAGTTTGTATTTCCCGGTACACCCACACTTACGTCCAACATTCAGTATGGTACAAATGTTCCTTACAACAGTGCCACGCCTCAAAATTTAGAATTGGATGTGTACCAACCCAATGGCGACAATGCGCCCTTGCGTCCCTTGGTTTTAGTGTTTCATGGGGGAAGTTTTATTAGTGGTTCTAAAACAGGAAACGATGTGGTGCCTTTGTGTCAAGATTTAGCCCGTTTGGGTTATGTATCGGCATCGGTGGAGTATCGTTTAGGGATGAATAATTTCCCTTTCCCGGGGCCAAATCAAGTAGACGCCACCGAGGCTGTTATGCGGGCTGTACAAGATGCTCGTGCCGCCGTTCGTTTCT
>JBIKQE010000062.1:0-9901 GCA_044349815.1 Chitinophagaceae bacterium
ATCCTTTAATCGTATAATCCTGTCGGCGAAGGCAATTCGCCCCTACGCATCCTACAATCTTATAATCCTTTAATCGTGTAATCCTGTCGGCGAAGGCAATTCGCCCCTACGCATCCTGCGACTATTAAATAGTGTAATGCTCTAATCTTATAATCCTTTAATCGTATCATCCTGTCGGCGAAGGCAATTCGCCCCTACGCATCGTGCAATCTTTCAATCTTATCATCCTGTCGGCGAAGGCAATTCGCCCCTACGCATCCTACAATCTTATAATCCTTTAATCGTGTAATCCTGTCGGCGAAGGCAATTCGCCCCACCCCATCATTCCATCGTAAAAAAAACGCCCCGCAAAGCGGGGCGTTCAACTCTTTTTTTAGCCATCGTATTAACGAACGTGCGCAACAATACTCTTGAACGTTTCTGGCTCATTCATCGCTAAATCGGCCAATACTTTACGGTTCAAGGTTACATTCGCTTTCGATAATTTATTGATGAAAGTAGAATAGTTCATACCTTCTGCACGAATAGCTGCATTAATACGAGCAATCCATAATGTACGGTAATCACGCTTCTTCAATTTACGACCTACAAACTTGTACGTCATACCTTTTTCTACAACATTCTTCGCTACGGTGTATACATTCTTGCGTTTTCCGTAGTAACCTTTCGCCTGGTTAAGGATTTTCTTGCGGCGAGCGCGACTGGCTACGGCATTTTTTGAACGGGGCATACAATGAAATTTTTAAAATAAATGGGATGTTTAATTAACCTTGACAAAGCATACGATTCACCGATTTGGCGTTCGCTCCATTCACGAGGGTACTCCCACGTAAATGACGTTTGCGTTTGGTTGCTTTTTTATTCAATAAGTGGCTTTTAAAGGCCTTAAAGCGCTTTACTTTGCCGCTACCGGTAACCTTGAAGGTTTTTTTGGCGCGGGAATGGGTTTTCATCTTAGGCATGTCAACTAATTTATAAGGGAGTGCAAAGGTAATCGAAAAATCCTGATTTCCACGAAAAGGTTTCTTTTTTTCTCCTAATTTGCACGAAATTTCAGCGAAAGCCCAAAAATACGTCCTTTTCAGGTGCCAACGCCATCCCTTTTCTATGAAAAATGCTTTACTCAAAATGCACTTGGCCGTTTTTTTGTGGGGATTTACGGGTGTATTGGGTCGCGCTATCTCGGTGGCCGAATTCCCCTTGGTATGGTACCGAACCGCCATCACCGCCCTTATCTTAGCCGGCATCTTATGGTTCCGGAAAGAATTTAAACCCCTCTCCCGCTTCGAAATCCTTCGTTTTCTGGGTATTGGTACCATCATTGCCATTCATTGGGTAGCCTTTTACGGCGCCATCAAATATGCCAATGCCTCCATCGCCCTCACCTGCTTGGCTACCGCCGGTATTTTCACGGCCCTTCTCGAACCCATTGTGCTTAAAACCAAATTCAATCCGCTTGAATTATTAGTGGGTTTTATTGCCTTGCTAGGCATGTACTGTATTTACCATTTCGATGTGCGGTATGCCGTAGGCATCGGCTTGGGTATTATTGCCTCAATGCTCAGTTCGGTATTTACGCTTTTCAATAAAAAAATTGTGCAACAATACCCCGCTCGCCTTGTAGCCTTCTACGAAATTGGGGGTGGCTTTTTAGTGCTTACTTGTTTGTATCCGTTGTATATAAACTTGTTTCCTCAAGCCCAATTTGCGTTGCAAGGTTACGATTGGGTGTGGCTGCTAATTCTAAGTTGGGTGTGTACCGTGTGGGGACAATCATTAGCCTTGAGTGCCCTGAAAGTAATCAGCTCGTTCACCGCTGTGTTATTGGTAAATTTAGAACCGGTTTATGGCATTTTATTGGCCATGTTCTTCTTCCACGAAAACCGCGATTTGCATACCGGTTTTTATATTGGCATCGGACTCATTGCCCTAAGCGTAGCCTTACATAGCGTCAACATGATGCGACACCGCAAACAAACAGCCGCCGCCAATTAATGCGTTCCAAATACGTATTTACGCAAGCCCAACGTGAGCCCTACATTAAATGGACGCGTAGCGGAACGACGATCGTTTAAATTCGGCGAACGCATGTATTTGGCATAGTTACCATACACATAGGCATATTGCGCAAAACCGGGAGTTCCTGTTTCGGGTGTCAGTACATTTTTATTGATGTTCTCTACATTCGACATAAAAATTTCGGTACGCAATTGCGTAATAAACTCCCAACGCTCTTTGAAACGGTACGAAATACCCGCAGCGGCCAAGGCCCCAATGTTGTGCCGATGAAAAACATTGTTCTGTATAGCATACGTGGCTTTACTATTACTGCCGTCCATGGTTTGCGTCATTTGTTTTTGCGTAATGGTGGTAGTGGTATTGGCCACATTATCGGCCTTGTAATCGAGCGTGTACGTATCGGAATACCCCATGGTGTAGGCATAGAAAAAGCCCATGGAATAAATAAATTTAAACAGCTTGTCGTTGCGGGTTTGGTGACTAATTGTAAACGGTAATTTTATAAACGACGCGTTGGTGGTACCGGTCATTGAATACGCATAAGCGGCATTATCGCCCGTATATTTCTGATTGCACGTGCTGTAATGAATACCGCCACTTATTGAGAATCCATTTTGGAACAAATAACCATAATCGAACTGTAAGCCCACGTTAGGAGTAAGCGCATACGCCTGAAAACTATCGGCCCGTAAATCGTCGGGGTTAAACAAATTGCCTTTGTTTACAAAAACCGAACCGCTATAAAAGGGCCCGTAGATTTCATTCAATTGGGCCTGAGCGTTCAACCCTAATGCTAAACTCAATAATGCGAGTAACGTTTTTTTCATACAATAATCAGTCCTGCAATTGGCAGAGACGAGTAAAGATATTAAAAAAAATGAAACTGCACGATGGCTTAAAACCAACCGCTTTTCTTTCGCGACGAACGGGCTGCGCCAAAGCCTAATACACCCAACAACGTGCGCGTAATCATGCTGGCAGCGGTGCGCCCAACTTGGCGCCCTACCGAACTGGTTAAGATGGTATCGAGGGTGCTTTTTTCGGCCTTACCGGCTGCCGTTTTCGTTGGTGCATTGGCAGCGGCTTCATCGGCTTCAGCTTTTGAGGCGGCCATACGCTCCATCAGCATTTCGTATGCACTGTGCGCATCTACCGTTTGGTTGTATATCCTACACAAGGCCGAATTTTTCACTAATTGCTCAATTTCGGCGGGCGTTAATACATCCATACGGCTCGAAGGAGGCGCCAATAGGGTATGCACCAAAGGCGTTGGAATACCTTTTTCGTTCAACAACGTTACCAAGGCTTCCCCAATACCCAACTGCGTGAGCAAATCTTCGGTTTTGTAATACGATGTTTCCGGGTAATTCTGCGCCACCTTCTTGATGTCTTGTCGGTCTTTCGCCGTGAAAGCCCGCAAGGCATGTTGTATTTTCATACCCAACTGACTCAAAATAGCCTGTGGAATATCGGTAGGATTTTGGGTGCAAAAGAAAATACCCACCCCTTTCGAACGAATTAATTTAATTACCGTTTCAAGTTGTTGCATGAGTGCCGGCGTAGCATCTTGGAATATCAAATGGGCTTCGTCGATAAACATCACCAATTTGGGTTTATCTAAATCGCCGGCTTCGGGCAGTTCAGCATACAATTCGGCTAACAACTGCAACATGAAGGTCGAGAACAGCTTGGGGCGATCTTGCAAATCGGATACTCGAACAATTGAAATTCGACCACGGCCACCCGAGGTAGGCGGCATTAAATCGTTGATATCGAAGGAAGGTTCGCCAAAAAACACATCGGCTTTTTGTTGTTGGAGTTCCACCATTTTGCGTTGCATGGTGCCTATGGTTTGGGGCGATATACTACCATACTCCGCTTTGATTTCCTCCTTGCCTTCGTTCCCCATGAATTGCAATACTTTTTGCAAATCTTTCAAATCGATAAGGGGCAAACCGCGATCGTCGCAGAATTTAAAAATCATAGCCATCACGCCCTCTTGTGTATCGTTGAGTCCGAGGATTTTTGAAAACAATACCGGACCAAATTCAGTAACCGTAGCGCGTAAGCGAGCACCGGGCTCATCGCTCAAGGTGAGCAGTTCGAGCGGAAAACCTTCGGGCGTATACTCAATACCCATGCTGTCGCAACGTTCCTTTATTTTCTCGTTCAAGGTGCCGGGAGCGCCAATACCGCTTAAATCGCCTTTGATATCCATCATAAACACATTCACGCCCGCTTTACTGAGGCCTTCGGCTAGTCCTTGCAGGGTTTTGGTTTTACCTGTACCCGTGGCCCCGGCAATAAGGCCATGGCGGTTCATGGTTTTGAGGGGTAACATCACAGGCACACCCTGAACAGCTTGCCCATCGAGCATGGCTTGTCCGAGCAAAAACGATTCTCCTTTAAATTGATAGGCCAATTGAATATCTTCTGTAAACGGCATAGAAATTATTTTTCAGTTAGGGTGCGAAAATTACATCTTTTATTCAGAATATGCCGTAGAGCCCTTAAATTTACCCATCGAATTATGGATGCCGCGCAATTGTTAGACCGTATTGAAAAAAAGGTTCGCCGACTCAAACAACAAAACGAACGATTAAGCGCCGACAATGCGGCCCTTGAAGCCCGTATTTTCGATTATTTAAAACAATTGGAAGATGCCCAAGTTGCCATCAAACAGATGGAGGACAGTATCAAGCACCGCGCTGTTGGCGATTTAAGCACCCATAAACAAGCCTTGCAAAAAGATTTAGATCACTATATCAAAATTATCGATCAATGCATGGCGGCCATAAACACCCGCGAATAGGGCTTATGATGTACCTTTGCACCACATAAATTTTTGGTATGAAAAAGCTGTTGTTTACTTTATTGTTCAGTAGCCTTACGATGTTGGTTCAAGCCCAATGTGCGGTTTGTACCAAAACGGCCGCCTCCCTCGACGATAGTGCCGCACGTGGCATGAATGGCGGTATTGTTTACTTAGCCTTTATGCCTTTGACCTTGATATTATTTATTGGTATTCGTTGGTATAGATCGAACAAGGGGCAGTAATCGGGCTAGGTTTTATTTTCCCAGGGGAAATCGGTTTCGGATGACGTGATGGAAAGGAAATCGAGCATCTTTTGATAAGCTTCCTTGTTCGATAAATTAATGACCAACAGATCGTTGGGGCGGTCTTTAAAATAATTCAACACGCTTTGATTGTGGTTGTTGTAGTGCGCCGTTAATTTTTCTTTATTGTACAAATCGTCATCGGACGTACCGTAGTGACGTTTAATGTTTTCATAAATATCGCCGCGACGAATATAGCGAGCCCTTTTTAATTCATCGGCGGTAGGCAAACGATTATCGATACCAAACAATTTAATATGAAAACGAATTGTTGACGCATACCATTCATCGGCACTGGAACGCACACTTAAAATAAATTTACTGTTGGGAAAGGCGTGGTCGATATGCGCCAAGGTAGCGAGGTGGCTAAATGGAACATCTTGAAATACTTGCGATGATCGACAATAGTCTAGTAAGGGCTCGTAGCGTTGATACCGAACATGTTTATCGCTAATAATTTCGGCTTGGCGTTGATTCCCAACACGATACCCTAAATTGGAAAAGGCTTTTTGTAGCGAGGTAGTGCCTGTTTTGTTTCGGCCGATACAAAATATTTTGGGTTTGTTGCGAAGTGTGTAGGCATAATATTCGTTGCTTAATGCGCCGTATTGATTACGCACAAAGGTTACTATCTTTTGTTTGAGTTGATTTATAAGCATAAGGCAAAGCGGTTTGACCGTTTGCAAATTTAACACAAAACAAAGGCATTCATTTGCATGGCTACCACTCCGATTTCATTGAACGTTACTTTGAACACAATTATTCCGATGTATTGTTTTCTGAATCGTTCGGTAATTCGGCAATAATAATAGCGGGTGCTTCTCCTTCGTGCTTGAGACGATTAAAGGCGGCATAAATTATTTGGATAAATTATAATGCCAAATGGTTGACTACCAGAATACGATTGCAGGATTATAAGATTGCAGGATTAAATGATTGCAGGATTAAATGATTGCAGGATTAAAAGATTGCAGGATTATAAGATTGCAGGATTAAAAGATTACACGGTTGCACGTTGGGTGGAATTTTGATTAAATGATGGACTATGATACTATACAAAACTATTGGGCTCGGCCGGCATCAGGAACTAGAGATAAACATTGTTTTGAGAACATTGTGGAGAAGGAGGAACGGAGAGAGTGGGTTAGAATGAGAATGAGTAGGAGAAAGAGAATGAATTTTTAAGAAACAGAAGCGGAAACAGAATGAGAATGAATTTCATCGCGTGAGGGATGGAGGCGGCAGCTAGGCCGAGACGGCGAGCAAGAAACAGTGTGGGAGCGAAGGGAACGAGGCCTACTATAGCCGAGAGCCCGACCCGAGGACAGCGTACTGTGTCAGCAAACAAGGAATAGACGATCCGAGGGGCACGCCCAAAAGAGGGAACAGTAACAGGGAGCAGAAACAGGTAACAGGGTTTAAATCACCCAATTATCGTACAAGGGGAATTGTTTCATGAAGGTGTTGATTTCGTGGCGGGTGCTTTGGATGATGGCGTCGTTCTCGGAGTTGATGAGGATTCGGTTGATCCAATCGACGAGTTGCGGCATATGCTCGGTGGTGAGTCCGCGGGTGGTGAGCGCCGGTAAGCCCACGCGAATACCGGAAGTAATGAAGGGCGACTTATCGTCGAAGGGCACCATATTTTTGTTCACGGTGATGTCGGCTTTTACCAAGGCGTTTTCAGCTTTTTTTCCGGAGATGTTTTTGTTGCGTAAATCGATGAGGAGCAAGTGATTGTCGGACCCGCCCGATACGATGTTGTAACCCAGGTCGGTGAAGGCGCGGCTCATGGCTTGGGTGTTGGCAATTATTTGTTTTGCGTAGGTGGTAAACTCGTCTTGCATAATTTCGAAGAACGATACGGCTTTGGCGGCAATCACGTGTTCGAGCGGACCGCCTTGGGTGCCGGGGAAAACGGCGAGATTCAGTAATTCGCTCATCATGCGGATATCTCCTTTGGGGCCGGTGATGCCCATCGGATTTTCGAAATCGTGTTTCATGAGGATGATGCCACCACGCGGACCACGCAAGGTTTTGTGGGTGGTGGAGCTCACAATGTGGCAATGTTCGAAGGGACTAGCGAGGAGCCCTGTAGCGATGAGTCCGGCCGGGTGCGACATATCGCAGAGCACCAAGGCGCCCACGCTATCGGCAATGGCGCGGATGCGGGCATAATCCCAATCGCGGCTATAGGCGGAGGCGCCACAAATAATAAGTTTTGGTTTTTGTTGGTGGGCAACGGCTTCCATTTGCTCGTAATCAAGCAGTCCATCGTTGGGGCGAACGCCATAAAAATGCGGTTCGTAAAGTTTGCCGGAGAAGTTTACCGAGGAACCGTGGGTTAAATGGCCGCCCATACTGAGGTCGAGACCGAGAATTTTATCGCCGGGTTTGAGCAAGGCCAACATAATAGCGGCATTAGCTTGTGCGCCGGAGTGAGGTTGCACGTTGGCATAGGCTACATTAAAGATGGTTTTAGCCCGATCGATGGCGAGTTGTTCGCTCTTATCCACCACTTCGCAACCACCGTAATAGCGTTTGCCGGGGTATCCTTCGGCGTATTTGTTGGTCATAACATTCCCCATGGCGCGCATTACTTGGGGACTGGTAAAGTTTTCAGAAGCAATCAGTTCGAGACCCTGCGATTGGCGGTTGTATTCGTCGCGAATCAGGTTGAAGATTTCTTGATCGTGGGGCATATTTAACATCATGGTGCAAAGATAGGATTTCTGATGTGTTGCCGTTGTAAATTCGCAGGAGGTGTTACCTTAGCACCTGCGCATAAAAAACTATACGTTCATGAAAATTGTAATTCCCGTGGCGGGGGCCGGTGCCAAACTTCGACCACATACCTATACACAACCCAAGCCCCTGATTCCGTTGGCAGGCAAAACGATTTTAAGTTTCATCATGGATCAATTTATTGATGCGGGCATGACCGATTTTGTATTTGTAATTGGGTATTTAGGTGAAAAGATTAAACATTTTGTGGAAGAAAAATACCCCGATATCAATGCAAAATTTGTGGTACAAGATGACCATTCGGGCACAGGGCATGCGGTATACTTAACCAAGAATTTGTTTGCACCTGGCGAAGAAATGATGGTGGTATATGGCGATACCATTTGCGATTTCGATTTGAAGGCGGTATTGGATAGTCCGTTTTCGAGTGTAGGAATTAAAAAAGTAGACGACCCGCGCGATTTTGGTGTGGCCGAAGTGAATGCAGAGGGGCGTGTAATGCAAGCATTGGAGAAGCCTAAAATACCCAAATCGAATATGGCCTTGGTGGGCATTTACAAAATAAAAGAAACACAACAACTGTTCGATATTATTGCCGATGCGGTAAAAGAAAGCACCACCAATGAAGAATATACCCTAACACAAGCCATCGACACGTTGGTTAAAACAGGCGTTCCGGTAAATACGTTTCAAGTGCACAATTGGTTCGATTGTGGCAAGAAAGAAACGTTGCTGGCCACCAACGCCATTTTATTGGCCGAAGCCGAATTTGCCTCGGAAGAAATTCCGTTTTTCGACAATACCATCATTTTACATCCTGTAAGTATTGGAAAGGGTTGTTTGATTGAGAATTCCATTATTGGTCCGAATGTGAGTATTGGCGAACACGCCGTGGTGCGAGGCTCCATGATTCGCGATTCGATTATTGGTTCGTATTCCGAAATCAAACAAATGGCGCTTCATTCGTCGCTCATAGGTAGCGATGCCTCCATTGCCGGGGCCAGCCAACGTTTGAACATTGGCGATAACACCGAAATTGACTTTAGTAAATAATACAGTTATGGAGCATTTTGGGTCTTTTGCAGCGGATGGCAGCTTTCACAATCGCGTTACGGCGCTGTTGGGTATTCAATATCCGATTATTCAAGCAGGCATGATTTGGGCTTCGGGGTGGCGCTTGGCCTCGGCCGTGAGCGAACATGGCGGATTAGGCGTGATTGGCGCAGGGAGCATGTACCCGGCCGTGTTGGAAGAACACCTACAAAAAATGACTGCGGCTACTACCAAGCCTTTTGCGGTGAATTTACCCCTACTCTACCCGAACATTGCCGAGCATATCGAATTGATTATTCAGTACAAAGTGCCCATTGTAATTACCTCGGCGGGGAACCCTAAAACATACACAGCCCATTTAAAACAACACGGCATTACGGTTTTACATGTGGTATCGTCGGCCAAGTTTGCTTTAAAATGCCAAGAAGCCGGCGTGGATGCCGTAATTGCTGAAGGCTTTGAGGCCGGTGGCCATAACGGACGCGAGGAAACCACCACCATGTGTTTGGTACCAGCGGCCCGACAAGCCATTCATATTCCCTTGATTGCCGCAGGTGGCATTGGCAGTGGGGCCAGCATGTTGGCCGCTATGGTATTGGGGGCAGAAGGCGTTCAAGTAGGGAGCCGATTTATTTGTACGCCCGAAGCCTCCAGCCACGAATCGTTTAAAAAAGCAATTGTGGCGGCCCAAGAAGGCGACACGGAACTGGTGCTAAAACGCTTAACACCCGTTCGATTATTGAAAAACCCCTTTTACGAGGCGGTTAAAACAGCCGAAAACCACTGTGTACCCACCGAAGATTTATCGAGCTTATTAGGCCGCGGACGCGCTAAAAAAGGGATGTTTGAAGGCGATATGAGCGATGGGGAGCTTGAAGTGGGACAAATTTCAGCCTTAATTAATACGATAACACCTGCCGGCGACGTTTTAGCCTCTATATGGGCCGAATTCAAAGCAGGATGTCGC
>JBIKQE010000283.1:0-2835 GCA_044349815.1 Chitinophagaceae bacterium
GACAAGTGGGCGATACCGGCACCTTGCAATTTGGCGAAGAGCGCATTGCCATTACCGATACCAAAAAAGAAAACGATTTAGTAATTCATTGGGCGGCACAATTACCTTCCGATGTAAACGCTTCCGTATCGGCTAACATCGATGAAAGTCGCCGCCGCAAAATTACCCGCCACCATAGCGTTACCCACCTCATGCATGCCGCGCTTCGCGATGTACTCGGCACCCATGTAGCCCAAAAAGGAAGCTTGGTGAACGACGATAATCTACGTTTCGACTTTTCGCATTTTGCTAAAATGAGCGATGACGAAATTGCAGCCGTTGAAAAAATCGTGAATCGGAAAATTCGTCAAAATATTCCGGTTGTTATCAAAGAAATGCCTAAAGAGGAAGCTCTGAAACTCGGTGCCATGGCTTTGTTTGGCGAAAAATATGGCGATACGGTTCGGGTTGTGGTTATGGACGAAAACTATTCCATTGAATTGTGCGGCGGTACCCACGTGGGCTCAACCGGCGAATTGAATTTATTCAAAATTATCAGCGAAGGCGCTGTGGCCGCCGGCGTTCGTAGGGTGGAAGCCTTGGCCGGTTGCAAAGCCGAAGCTTACATCAACAGCGAACTCGAAAAACTCAACACCATTAAAACGGAATTTAAAAATCCGAAAGATTTAGTGGCCTCGGTGCGCCAAGTGATGGACGAAAAAAATCGTTGGCAAAAACAAGCGGAACAACTCGAACAACGCTTCTTGCAAATTCAAGCCAAGGAATTATTGCCTAAGGTAGAAACCCTGCCGCACACCCAATTCCTCGGCGCGCACGTGGAAGTGTCGAGCGGCGAATCCCTACGCAATCTCGCCTTCGAACTTCGCACCCTAATGCAAGGCAACTACGTTGTTTGTTTAACCACCGTGGCCGACGGCAAATCGTTCGTGGTACTCCTCACCAACGACGACGCTGCCTACGATTGCTCGAAGTGGATTAAAGAAAAAGTGGCCCCCTTAATTAATGGTGGCGGCGGCGGAAAAAAATCGCTCGCTACAGCCGGCGGACAAGATGCAACGCAGTTACCTCAAGTAATTGCCGCCATCAAATCGGCTCTCTAAGCTGCCACTGCCTCCTGTTTCTGTTTACAGTTATCTGATTTGGGCGGCTGTTACAGCGTGCGCCCTTCAGCCACCTCCCGCTTTCCACGCCAAGCCCGCCTCGTGCCTCGGCGGGGCTTTCTGTTGCAATCGGGGCCGCAAAATATCATCGCCTTTCTCTTTAATCATCTTTTTAAAACCCAAGCACCGGGAATCCTTCAAGCAATAAATAACGGACGGCAAGAAGAAATAATTCAGCTAAAAAAAGAATGTAAAGAAAATTGTCGTAAATTTGTGGACAAATGTCCTAATATGTCACCTGTTCAATACCAAGCAATATCCATTCAACTCGATCGGGCCGTATCGGAATTATTGCAAGAAAGCGTTTTGCAATATGGCGGAAGCAAAAAGAAAAACAGCATTCGCTTCACCGATTTTCTAAGCAACAAGATGCTTATTATTTCAACCATTCGCGAAGGGGTGCCGTATTATTTATTTGAACTCATCAAACAAATAACGCCTTTTACCGAAGAGAATTGGGCCGATTTTTTGGCTTTGTCTACCAAATCGTTGCAACGCTACAAACAAACCGAAAAACGATTTAAACCATTGCAATCGGAAAAAATAATTGCCTTAGCGGAAGTCACGCACATGGGCGAAAATGTTTTTGGTAATATATCGGCCTTTAAATTATGGCTCGAAACGCCCAACTATGCATTGGGCAAAGCCAAACCCATTACGTTTCTTCACGATGCCTATGGCAAGGAACTTATAATGGCCGAATTGCATCGTATCAATCACGGTATTCTGGTATAATGCAAGTGTATCGTTTAGCGCGCGAACAATATGCGCATGAATTATCGGGCAAAGGGGCGGCCTTATATGGCGCTCGATGGAATTCGCCCGGCATCGATATGATTTACACAGCAGGAAATCGGTCGTTGGCTATGGCGGAAGTGGCAGTGCATGTAACCTTGGCTACTTTACCCCCCGATTATCGAATGATTACTATACTTATACCCGACGGTGTGTTGATTAAAAAAGTAAGTATCGATAAACTGCCCGAACATTGGCAAGATTTTCCGTATACGGTGCATACACAAGAACTAGGCGATGCCTTTGTTCGCAGTAATACCCATTGCGTATTACAAATACCTTCGGTGGTAACCAAAGGCGATTTTAATTTTTTAATCAACCCCATGCATCCCGACTTCAAAAAAATCAAAATACAAACGGTAGAACCCTTTCCGTTTGATGCGCGTTTATTGAAGTAACGATACCTTATTTTGTTTTTCGTGAACGATGTGCCGCTCTTACGGCTGTTAACGATGTGCCGCTCCTACGGAGCTCACGGTTTAGTTGATGCGACGATGTTTTGCTAACGATGTGTCGCTCCTACGGAGCTAACAAGAATCCATATGATTTGTGTGTCAGCCCGCCTTTAGGCGGGTGGAACAATAATAGAAACACGAACCGCATTACACATTGCATTGGTTAGCCCGCCTTTAGGCGGGTGGAACAACAATAATTCCAACGCTTATAATTACATTTACATCACTTATTACATCACACATGAAATATATATCCGTAATATTATTCTTATTATTTAATCTAAACTTATCAGCTGCATGGCGGACAAGCCAACTCGATTCTGCCAACACCGAAAAAAATAATCCCATTCTTACCCTACAAGAAAAAGAAGCTATTAAATACATCAATCTCTGCCGACTATACCCGCAGGAATTTATTGTGAACG
>JBIKQE010000063.1:0-9839 GCA_044349815.1 Chitinophagaceae bacterium
TAATGCGTTTACAACGTACCGTGGGGCAATCGGTGTTTACCTCGGTGTTAGAACCCACCGAACTCACACGCGCCTTGCAAGATGCCGATGTGGCTATTGGCGCACTCAAGCCTCAGGGCGGTTTGGCACCGATGGTAGTTACCGAATCGATGGTGATGAAAATGCATGCCGGTTCGGTTATTCTCGATGTAAGTATCGATAATGGTGGATGTTTCGAAACATCCGAAATCACAACCCACGAAGAGCCAGTCTTTATTAAGCACGATGTTATTCACTATTGTGTACCCAATATAGCGTCGGCCGTTTCGCGCACCGCGTCTACGGCCATTAGCAATGTAATGATGCCTATTTTATTGTCGTGCGCCGATAGCATTGCCCATGCCGATTCCATTATCGAAAACAAACCCGGCTTGCTCGATGCCACGTATTTATACAAAGGCAAACTCACCAGCAAAGTGTTGGCACAAAAGTTTAACTTAAAATACACAGACCTTCAACTTATCTTGCCTCCCAATTTATAATTGGAGAGAATATGGCAACCCCACGAATGAATAAGCCGATTGCCGGCTACCACATGTTGATGATTTTATCGGCCGTCGATCATTGTTTTCATCCCGATGAAGACCACGTTATACGGCAATTCCTCACCGAAGAATTCCCATTCCACATCAACCTCGATCGCGAAATGGAAATTATCAGTCAACTGAAACCCGATGAATGGAAAGCGCATTTCACGCAATGTTTATACGATTTTGAAGACGATACCACGCCCAACGAACGTACCCGTTTTTTGCAATTTGCCATGAACTTGGTGAAAGCCGATAATCATATCCATCCAACCGAAAACGATTATCTCATGCAATTATTCAATGCCTGGGATTTTCATGTTGAGTAATGCTGTTGCCTTGCTTTGAAGCGCATCAGCATCGCATTATTCAGCACCCGTCGTGCTTTTCGCGGTCGGCCGCGGCCGACCTGCTTCAATCACGGCTATTTCTTCAGCGCCTGATTCTTTCATCAGCTTTTTTTATGTCGTTTCCATTAGTTTGTGTCTGCACAAAGCATGTTGTTATAAGTGGTTTGTGAAGACACAAACCACGGGTGCAGTTATAAGTGGTTTGCGTCGTCACAAACCACGGGTGAAGAATCGTGTAATTCTTTAATCGTATAATCGTGCTCTTTCAAGTGGTTTGTGAAGACACAAACCACGGGTCAATGGGTAAAGAATCTTTTAATTCTTTAATCGTATAATCGTGCTTCTTGCAAATGGTTTGTATGGACGCAAACCATGGGAGAAGAATCGTTTAATTCTTTAATCTTATCATCGTGCTCTTTCAAGTGGTTTGTGAGGACAAAAACTATGGGTAAAGAATCGTTTAATTCTTTAATCTTATCATCGTGCTCTTTCAAGTGGTTTGTGAGGACAAAAACTATGGGTAAAGAATCTTTTAATTCTTTAATCTTATAATCGTGCTTTGTTCGTTATAAGTGTTTTTTTCGTCACAACCCACGGGTGCAGAATCGTGTAATTCTTTAATCGTATCATCGTGTTCTGTTCTTCGAAGCGTATTAGCTTCGAAGTGTTATGCTGTTGCTTGTAGCAACACAGCAATAATAGTTTCAATATACCTAGCTTATCTAAAATCAATAAGTGTATTTAAACCCAATAAGTGTTACTTCTCTTCATAAATCTTTTCATAAACGGCCTCAATATCCTCCTCGCTTTTCCCTTGTACGGTTTTCCCCATAAACACATGCACCTTACCGGCATCGTTTATAGCATATACATAATCGTCGGATTCGCCAAACAAGGTGGCCGCCGCAATAGCATTAGTCGGAATTTTTAGCTCGGTCCATTCCGAGCTAGGGAGTTCGCCCAAACCCGATGAAATACTGTCGCTTATCACGAGGTGTTTATCGTGCCAATGCAAGCATAATTCTGCTTTCGTCATAGAATCGTTGATGCGTGTTTGGTTTTTTAAATAGAAACTACCCATCAAAATGGCTACGTTTCTTTCTTTGGGACTATCATCGTTGTTGGAACAGGCAACCCCAAACACCCCCCAACAAAGTAAGGTGATAACCCAAGCGTATTTTTTACCCATAGCACGTATTTGTTGCAAGGTAATACCGCCCGATTAAAATTTCTTGAGAAGAGTTTCCACATTCAACTACATTAAAAAAGCCGCTCACAAGGAGCGACTCTTTTGTTGGGTAGGAAAGTTTCAATTTTGCATCCAATATCATATACCGACCTTGGAAGGGTTCAAATGTAATTGGGTATTTTAATTTTCCTTGTAGAATTAATTCATGGCATAAAAAAAGCCCCTCCAAACGGAAGGGCTTTTGATTTCAAGAAATGGTTTATTAGGCTAATTTCGGCGCAGCGGCTAAAATTTCCTCGTTGGCTTGCGAAGCATACTTTTCGAAGTTCTTCACAAACATAGCGGCCAATTCATAGGCTTTCTTCATGTAATCCTCTTTGTCGTTCCATGTATTGGCCGGAATTAAAATTTCTTCCGGTACATTCGGACAAGTTGTTGGCATGTGGAACCCGAATACCGGATGCGCTTCGTAAGCTACATCGTTCAATTCGCCGTTCATGGCGGCGGTAATCATAGCACGTGTGTAGCTTAATTTCATACGGTTACCAATACCGTAAGGACCACCGCTCCAACCGGTGTTCACCAACCATACGTTTACATCGGGGTGTTGTTCTAATTTCTTACCCAGTAATTCGGCGTATTTAGTAGGGTGCAAGGGCAAGAAGGCACGACCGAAACAAGCACTAAAAGTAGCTTGTGGTTCAGTTACACCTACTTCAGTCCCGGCCACTTTAGCGGTATAACCACTAATGAAGCTATACATGGCTTGGCCTTTGCTTAATTTCGAGATAGGAGGTAAAATACCATACGCATCGCAGGTGAGGAAGAAGATATTCTTCGGGTCGCCACCAATGCTTGGTTCTTTCGCGTTGTCGATATGGTTGATAGGGTAGGCCACACGGGTATTTTCGGTGATGCTACCATCGGCAAAGTTCACGGTAGTAGTTCCGTCTATATAAGTTGTGTTTTCTACGAGTGCATTTGGTTTAATGGCCGCATAAATTTGCGGTTCTTTTTCTTCGGTTAAGTCGATGCACTTAGCATAGCAACCACCTTCGAAGTTAAATACCGAACCGGCATCCCAACCATGTTCGTCGTCGCCAATCAATTGACGGTTCGGATCGGCGCTTAGGGTGGTTTTACCGGTACCGCTCAATCCGAAGAAGAGGGCTACATCGCCGTCTTTGCCTTCGTTGGCCGAGCAATGCATACTCAATACCCCTTTTTGGTGAGGCAATACATAATTCAATACACCGAAGATACCTTTCTTCATTTCGCCGGTATACGCGCTACCACCAATCAAAATCATTTTCTTGGTGAAGTTCACAACCGTGAAGTTTTGTTGGCGCGTACCATGTTTGTCGGTATCGGCTAAAAAGCCCGGGGCTTGTAAAATAACCCACTCAGGTGTTTGGCTAGTTACTTCAGCGTCGGTTGGACGCAAAAACAAATCGTAGCAAAATAAGTTCGCCCAAGGGGTTTCGTTAATTACGCGAATATTTAAACGGTGTTTTGGGTCGGCGCATGCATAGGCATCGCGCACCCACAATTCTTTTCCATTTAAGTAAGCCGTCATATCGTTGTAAATAGCATCGAAATGTTCTGGCGATAAGGCGATATTGATATCACTCCAATCTACACTGTTTTCGGTAACTGCATCTTTCACGGTAAATTTATCTTTGGGAGAACGACCGGTAAACTTGCCGGTATTCACAGCCAATGCGCCCATGTCGGTGATAGTGCCCTGGCCGAGCGCTACCGTCTGCTTCGTCAATTCTTCGGGGGCTAAATTCCAATTCACCACAGAAGGGTTGATCCCTAAGTCGGCCAAATTCGCCGAAGGATTTTTGAGTCCTTGTTCTTGCATCATTAAAATTTTAGTTGGCAAAGATACAACCGACCTTCGCACCCTTGACCATTTTCGCAGCCTATTTTGTTAACAGTTTTAACGTATTTTTTTATTTTTATATGTTGTTACATATATTTTTTATCTATCTTTGTAACCTAACATTATAATAAAATGAAAAAAGTACTTTTGTCCATGACTGTTTTGGCTTTCTTAGCCGCTTGTCAATCTGCTCCTGAAGGAGAAAATGCCGCTACCGGTGAAACGCAAACTGTGGCTACCGATTCAACGGGTACAGTGTATCAGCTTGATTTGGCAACGTCTACAGTAGGTTTCTTAGGATCTAAGCCTGTAGGAACACATGCCGGGGAGTTCAAATTAACAGAAGGTAGTTTAACGATTGCCAATGGTAATATCAGTGCCGGTAATTTCACGATGGATATGAAATCGTTGGTTATTAAAGATGCCGATACAAATGGTGCTTACAAGTTAGTAGGACATTTATTATCGCCCGATTTCTTTGATGCGGCTAAATTTGGTACAGCTAAGTTTGCCGTAACAGCTTGTGAAGCAATGCCTGCCGGTGATTCTACCGGTACACACAAAATCAGCGGTAACTTAACGTTGAAAGACAGCACGAAGAATGTAAGCTTCCCTGCAAAAGTAACAGTAAGCGACGCGGGTGTAACAGCCACTGCCTCGTTCAACATCGATCGTACACAGTGGGGTTTATTCTATGGTAACGACAAATCATTAGGCGATAAATTCATTTATCCTGAAGTGAAGATTACCTTGAATATTGCCGGTAAAAAATAATTTCATGTTTGGTAGGTTTTAGTTAGAAAGAGGCCGTCCGCAAGGGCGGCTTTTTTCTTACACGGATGTTTTGAATGGAATTTGTAGGGGCGCACCAAAATCAGGAACAGAAACAGTGTCGGAAAACGGAACCGTAGGGGCGTGCCCTCGTGGCCGCCCGGTAAAATCAGGAACAGAAACAGTGTCAGAGAGCAGTGTTGAAGCGTGAGGGATTGCAGTGGAAAGCTCCCCGCCGCGGCGGGGACTTGGAGCGGAAAGCCCGACAGCCGGGAGGATGGAGCGGGAACGAGGTTGGGAACGCCGCCCCCGGCTGGCACGCCCAAAAGAAAAATAAACAGCGACAGGGAGCTGAAAACGTTTTTTTGGGTAGACATTAACGCGCGTATATCCTATCAAACAAGCTTATTCCGTTCCTTTGCAATCCGACATACTTTTGCATACTATGAGTTCTATTCCGGCGATTGCCTTTGAGGGCGTTACAAAACAATTTGGTTCGTTTACGGCGGTGAACGATTTGTCGTTTGAAGTACCTCAAGGCTCGATTTTTGGATTTTTAGGTCCCAATGGCTCTGGGAAAAGTACGAGTTTGCGGATGATGCTCGACTTGATTCGACCTACCTCGGGGCATATTCAATTGTTCGGGGAATCGTTGAACGACAAGCGTTCGGTGTTGATGCGCCGTGTTGGCAGTATGATTGAAAAACCTGATTTTTATACGTATTTGCCTGCGCATACGAATTTGCAATTGGCCGCCCGAGCCTTTGGAATTGATTACTCCTCGGCGCAATACGAAGCCTTGTATAAAAAGGTGGGCTTGTGGGGGCGTCAACAAGACAAGGTAAAAACGTTTTCGCACGGTATGAAGCAACGATTGGGCTTGGCGCAGGCCTTGTTGCACAATCCGGATTTGATAATTTTAGATGAACCTAATACGGGACTTGATCCGCAGGGAATTATTGATTTGCGGCATCTGATGTTGGATTTGAATCGGCAGGAAGGAAAAACGATTTTGTTTTCGTCGCATATTTTATCGGAGGTGCAAGCCATTTGTACCGACTTGGTGGTGATTCATGCCGGCAAGAAAAAGGTGGAAGGCAAGGTGGCCGATTTATTGTCGCACGAAGACGTGACGGTGCGGATTGAATTAGATGATGCACCGGCACAACATGCGTTGTTTCGTGCATCTAGTTGGTTTACCGCCGATACGCTTCAGGAAGGCAATGTGTATACCTTGCGGATGGCGAAACAATCCATCTCCTTGTTGATGGCCGATTGTTCTTCGAAAGGCATTACCCTGTGGCGCGTAGATTACCGCAACCAGTTGGAAGATTATTTTTTAAAATTGACAAGTACTATATGAGTGGAGGATTCAAGGCATTGGTGTACAACGAATTGATTAAGACCATTCGTAGACCACGCAGTTTTATTGGCTTTGCCGTAATTCTGTTTGTTTGTGTGTTACTGCAAGGCGCGTTTTACAACGACGGGAAAGAAATTTTAGGGTTCATTACCCAGCAAGTAGATACCCTCTTTGATGTGCAAGGGAATGCGATTAATGGCAATTTGATTTGCTTTATTATTTTACAATCGTTGATTGTGCAAATGCCCTTGTTGGTGGCCTTGGTTACCGGCGATTTAATTAGTGGCGAAACCGCTACCGGCAGTGTACGTTTTTTATTATCGCGCCCCGCACCGCGTTGGCAAATTGTGTTGGCGAAATGGTTGGCGGGTATGTTTTATACGTCCTTGTTGTTGATTTTTTTAGGGGTATTGGCCTTGTTTGGTTCGCACTTGATTTTTGGCGATGGCGATTTGATGTATTTAAACAGTGAAGCGTTGACGGTGATTCGGGCCAACGACATGGCGTGGCGTTGGATGGGCGCCTTTGGCATTGCCTTTTTATCGTTGAGTGTGGTGGCGAGTTTATCGACCTTGTTGAGCGCCATTTTAGATAATAGCATTACGCCCATTGTGAGTGTGATGGCGATTATTATCATCTTTACCATTATCGGGATGTTCGATTTACCGTCGTTCGACCCCATTAAACCGTTTTTATTTACTACGCACATGATTGCGTGGCGCAGTTTTTTTGAAGACCCAATACCCACCGGCGATATTGTATTTTCTGCAGGGGTATTATTGCTGCACATCATTATTTTCTTGGGAGTTTCCATGTATCATTATCAACGTAAAGACATTACCGCATGATTCGTACTTATTTATTGACAGCTGTTTTATTGTTCTCCGGTTTATTGGCAACGGCGGTAGACGACCCGCAAGCGTTGATACGTGCCGTGAACAAGAAGTTTATGTTGGTGGCCGATTACAAAGCCAATGTAGCCATGCAGTTTCAATTGCCCGGTGTGAAGATGGATCAGTTAAGCGGACAAGTATTTTATAAACGTCCCGACAAGTTTCGGATTAAAGCCAAGGGTTTGTTTTTTATGCCGAAACAAAATCCGATGCAGCAGGTAGGGAAGTTGTTGCAAGACACAACGTCGTATACGGCGGTAATATCGGGTTACGAAACGGTGCAAGGCCGCCGTTGTGCGATGGTGAATATTATTCCGTTGCGGCAAGACATGGATTTGATTTTAGGCAAATTCTGGATTGATGTGCAAACGCCTTTGATTTATAAATCGCAGATTACGTCGAAGAACAATGGTACCATCGAATCGGAGAGCCAGTTTGGTGATATGGCGGCGTATGCCTTGCCAAGCAGCATGACGATTCGCTTGGAGATGAATAAAATTAAAATGCCTAAAATGATGGCGGCCGATTTGAACAAAAAATCTTCGTCCAAACCGGCCACCGTCGGAAAAGAAAAGGGCAGTATTACCATGCGCTTTTCTAGTTATGTTTTAAATACACGCTTTCCGGATAAGGTATTTACGGAAGCGGTTGCAGACTAATTATTTGCGATTGCCATCGGCATCGAGTTCAACGAGGGTGTAGCCCATTTTTTCGAGTCCGGGGGCAATTACTTTTTTATCGCCAGCCAATACAATGTGCATATTGTTGGTGTTTAACCATTTGCGCGCTAACATATTGAGGTCGTTTTCGTTAATGCGATCGAGTACTTTGGTTTGGTCGCGAACATAATCGTACGGCAAATTGTAATCGAGAATATTATTCAAGAAACCGGCTTTTTGTCCGCCTGTTTCGTATTTACGCGCATCACTTTGACCTATGGAGTTTTTCATAAACTGCACTTCTTCGGGAGTAACTCCTTTCGCGGTGAACTCATTGATTTCGCGAAGCAATTCGCTGAGGGCACTGTCGGTAGCTGGCGTTTTAATACCCGACGAGAAGGTGTAGGTGCCGGTGTATTTGTTGCCATTAAAGCCGGCGCGCGCACCATACGTCCACCCTTTGTCTTCGCGTAAATTCAAGTTAATGCGGCAGTTGAAGGCACCTCCTAATGGGAAGTTCATCAAACCTGATTGGTAATATTCTTCGGTGGCTGAATATGTTAAATTGGTAACATACCCTACACGGAATTCGGTTTGGGCTGCTTTAGGAATATCAATAACATAAATCGTTTTGCTATTGACCGCTGTGGCAGTATTAGGCAAGGTGGGTAAACTAACCGGTGTATTGGGTAATTTTTTTAGTCTAGCTAAAATGCCTTGTGCTTCGGCCTCGCTAATGTCGCCCACTACCACGGCTTTGAGTCCGCTGCGGGTGATGTATTTTTTGTAGTAATCTTCAATGTCGCTCAAGGCAATGGCTTGTACGCTTTCAAGCGTACCACCGCCTGGCAGACCCAACATATTTTGGTTACCATACAATACTTTACTAAAGGCTGTGGATGCCACGGTAGCGGCACGTGTTTTTGAATTTTTAATACTTTCCAATTGTTGGTTTTTCAAACGGTCGAAAGCATCTTGCGTGAACTTGGGTTCGAGCAAACGTTCTTCGAGGATGTCGAGTGTAGCTTGCAGGTTTTTCTTGAGACAACGAACTGAAATACCGGTTTCATCGAGTCCGGTACCAATGGAAATACTACTACCCAATTTATCGAGCATAATACTCAATTCTTGGTCGGTGTGGCGTTTTGTATCTTCTTCCATCATGGCGCTGAACATGTTGGCGATACCTACTTTGTTGAGTTGATTTTGTTCAGGCATCCGGCCACCGGGCATTGAGATGGACAAATTCACTACAGGCAATTCATCGCTGTAGGCCATCAGCATGCGCATACCATCGTTTTCAAGAGGTTTGATGGCAGGAACTTTGATGGTAGGGTTAGCACCCGCAGGTGGCATTTGATTGCGGTTGAAATTATCGTTGGCTTTGGTGTATTTCAATCCGTTGTAACCATAATCGGGGGCTTTATAGCCATCGGTAGCCACGGTGTAATTATCGTTGGCCGCTTTCATATTTTCAGTGCCTTTAGTAAGCACACTCAATATCACCATCGGTTTGTTTTTAATGTATTGGTTGTACACACGCAATACATCTTGCTTACTGAGGGCTTTTAATTGGGCTTGTTCTTTCTTAATGTAATTGGCATCGCCAAGGAAAGTGAAGTTTGATGCCAGTTTACTTACTTTACCGCTCACGCTTTCTAAGCCGTATACCATAGCGGCCTCGCGCGACGATTTGAATTTAGCTACATCATCGTCGGTTACGCCACGGGTTTCAAATTCTTTGATGGCTTCGCGAAGGGCTTTCTCCATATCGGCTAAGGACGTACCCGGTTTAGGCAAGATAGCATATTGCATGCTACCGGCTAATTCGTCGGTTGGGTGGGAGGCGGAGGCTTGTAAGGCCTTTTGTGTTTTGATTAAATTCTTGTAGAGAATAGAGGTATTACCACCGCCAATAATTTCAGCTAAACAATCGAGCGCCATTTCGTCGGCATGATGCGCGGGTACGGTGGGCATAGCGCAAGAAAGCATGGGAAGTTTGGCGTAATTGTCGGTTAAGCTGGCATAGCGATCGCTTTTCAATATTACTTGTGGTAATATGGTTTTGTCCACTTTCGGTCCACGAGGAATGGAACCAAAATATTTTTCAACCAATTTAACTACATCGGCGGTAGTAACATCGCCACCTACAGTAATAAC
>JBIKQE010000064.1:0-9807 GCA_044349815.1 Chitinophagaceae bacterium
GAAACAACATACCATCGTACATGGTTTCTACTACATACACGCCATTGGCCGGTATTAATTTATCGTTGTGACTCACCTGTAAATTCGCGGTTGGAAAACCCAACAAACGACCGCGTTGTTCGCCATGTACCACTACGCCACTTATGCTATAGGGCCGTCCGAGCAATTGGGCCGCACTGCTTACATCGCCTTCATTCAAGGCATTTCGAATTTGGGTTGAGGAGATGGCGCAATCGTTGATTTCTTCGGCGGTGATTTCTTCTAAATCAAAACCGTATTGTTTTGAGACTTGTTCCAATAAGCGATAATTCCCTTCGCGATTTTTACCAAACTGATGATCGTAGCCAATGATAATGCGTTTCGGGTGAATGGGGTTAATCAATACATCGCGCACATAAACGGAGGCCGGCATGCCGGCAAAAGCGGCTGTAAACGGAACAATAATTAAATGATCGATACCGAGGGCTTCGAGGGTTTGTATTTTCTCTTCGGGCGTTTGTAATAGCGGAACGGGCGTGCCACCCAACACCGAGCGAGGGTGAGGATGAAAGGTGAGGATAACCGACTCGCCGTGGGTATCGCGAGCATTTTGGCGAATGCGTTCCAAGATGCGGCGGTGTCCGCCATGAACCCCATCGAAGATGCCTATGGTGAGCACAGCTCCGTGAATGGGTGGAATATGTTCGAGTCCCCAGTGTACCTTCATGGTGGTGCAAAGGTAGGGCTTGGCGGTGAGTTTGATGGAGGGATTGTGTTGTTGCTTTTTTCTTGGAGAGGAATGGAGGATGCCTTCGGCCAATTGAGGGAGAGGAATTTTATCGCAGAGGGATGATGAGGTGTTATCACAGAGGGCAGAGAGGATGCCTTCGGCCAATTGAGGGAGAGGAATTTTATCGCAGAGGGATGATGAGGTGTTATCACAGAGGGCAGAGAGGAAGTCTTCGGCCTATAGAGGGAGAGGAATTTTATCGCAGAGGGAGGATGAGGTGTTATCACAGAGGGCAGAGAGGAAGTCTTCGGCCTATAGAGGGAGAGGAATTTTATCGCAGAGGGAGGATGAGGTGTTTTCACAGAGGGCACAGAGGATGCCTTCGGCAAGGTTAAGCCCGCCTTCAGGCGGGTGGAACAGCAATAGAAAAGCATGATACTACGCCAACCAATCACGAGCCCGCCTTCAGGCGGGTGGAACAATAATAGAAGAAACAACAATAGAACACGAATAATTTCGCTAAACCAATCACGAGCCCGCCTTCAGGCGGGTGGAACAATAATAGAAGAAACAACAATAGCAGGAACAACAATAGCAGAAACAACAATAGCAGAAACAACAATAGAAAAAAGCTGAACTAACTTCCTGCCGATGAATGAATAGCCCCGATTGAAGGAGGCATCGCGCCCGCAAGGCACGACGCGGGGGCAGGCCGACGGAAAGCGGGACGGGTGCCGATGGAAGCGATGCGGCTGGGCTTCTAAATCTGATTTAATGTCGATAGAAATGGGTATAATTCCTATCCTACATCATTTCGAACAATGGTTTTTAGATTGTACCTTAGCCTCCATTCGAAAAAAATTGTATGAAGAAATTTTTACTGCTTGTATTGGTTGGTCTTATCAGCGTTCCTATGATGGCGAAGAAAAACAAAAATAAATTTGTTGAAATTCGCACCACAGCCGGTTTTATTAAAGTGGAAGTGTACAAGGACGTACCGAAACACGCCGAGAATTTTTTAAAGCTCGCTAAAGAAGGGTTTTACGACAGCTTGCTGTTCCATCGGGTGATTCCGAATTTTATGATTCAAGGCGGCGATCCGGATAGTAGACGTGCCGCTGATGGGCAAGCCCTCGGCAATGGCGACTTAGGCTATAAAGTGCCCGCCGAATTTATGTTGCCAAAATACTATCACAAGAAAGGCGCTTTGGCTGCCGCCCGCGATGGCAATCCGGAGAAGGCCTCTTCGGCGTGCCAATTTTATTTGGTGGTGGGTAAAACCTTCACCGATGCTGAGCTCGATAATTTTGAAAAACGTACCGGCAATAAATACTCCGAACAAGCTCGCACCGATTATAAAACCATAGGCGGCACCCCGCATTTAGATGGTGGGTATACGGTGTATGGCCAAGTGGTAAAAGGACAAGACGTGGTGGATGCTATTGCGAATCGTCCGCGGAGTGGCTCCGATCGTCCGAACGAAAACGTGCGGATTCTTTCCATGAAAGTGGTTAAAAAATAATGAAGACTTTGGTGCTGATGCGGCACGGGAAAGCCGTGGATACCGCCAACAGCGGTAAAGACTTCGATCGCGCTTTGTCGGCAAAAGGCCAGGAGCAAATCAAGGTGATGTTGGCTTGGTTGAAAGAACAAAGCATTGTTCCCGATTGTGTGGTAAGTAGTTCGGCCCTTCGAACACAAGAAACGGCCCGTGGCATCGCGCTGGGTTTGGGATGTGATGCATCGCGTATTTCGTTTCGTAAAGATTTGTATTTAGCTTCTCCGTCGGTGTATGCGGCATGTTTGTTGGAAACGCCGAACGAATACAATACCTGTATGATAGTTGGTCACAATACAGGCATCAGCGAATGGGCCCGCGAATTATTGTTCGGCTTTTACGAGGAATTACCTACGGCCGGTGTGTTGGTAGTTCAATCGGAAACGCCCGATTGGGCTTCGTGGTATTCGTTTAAAACGCAGTTTGTTACGTATCAGATTCCGAAGCGCCTGATGCCATAAGTTGTTTGGCCAAGCGGTATTTTTCTTTGGTGTATTCCATTTCATTCTTGGCGAATTTGAGTCCGGCGTTACCATCTAAGAACCCACCCCGAAACACATAATTTTTTACAAAGCCCCAATAAGCGCTTGCTTGTTTGAACGGCGATACAGCTGTTTTTTGAGCGGCATATTGTTGCGCAAACAGCCTAGCGTAGTGTTGCAACTTTTCGCGGTGTTCGGCAAAGTTATTGAAGGAATAATGCCACACCCAACCGTCCAGCATTTTTGCTTGGGTTTCGTAGATCATGTCTTCGTGCACCGCGTTGGTATTCCAACGGGCATGATTACGATGAAATAAACGCACACGGTATTCGTTGCTCACGGAACCATGGTACAACACTTGCTCGCCAATTACCAAGCGGCGTTTGATACACCAAACTTGGGTTGCCGGCATGGGGGCTTGAAACAGTTGCAGGATGCTTTGGCACAAGGTTTCGTTAGCTACTTCGTCGGCATCTAAACTTAAAATCCAAGGGAATTGTGCGTGGGCATGGGCGGCGTTTTTGGTGGCGGCATAGCCTTGCCAAGGTAATTCAAGCACGCGTGCGCCGGCGGCTTCAGCCACCTTGTCCGTGGCATCGGTACATTGATTGGTTACTACCAGTATATCGGCTTGCAGTGGCTTTAAGGCAGCAATGCATCGTTCAATACGATGGGCTTCGTTGCGTGCCATAATAATTACCGATAAGGGGAGCATGCTGTAAAAATATTATAATTTGAATGGAATACCACAAGTATTTGTTCGCTCTATAGCCCTTTATAAATGGCTGGTTGTGGGGTAGAGCCTTGGCCTTATTTTTGTGGTTTAAAATTAAAACCATGGAATACAGACGTTTAGGAAAATCCGGATTACAAGTGAGTGCATTGTCGTTTGGTAGTTGGGTAAGTTTTCACAAACAAATAGACGATAAGCGCGCCACCGAATTAATGAGTTATGCCTACGATATGGGCGTGAACTTTTTCGATAATGCCGAGGTGTATGCCTTAGGCGAAAGCGAGAACATGATGGGGCGTGTGTTGAAGAAAAAGAAATGGGATAGAACCAGTTATTGCGTGAGCAGTAAAGTATGTTTTGGTTGGCGCGGTACCGCGAACAAACCCAATCAAACCGGCTTGAGTCGCAAACACGTAATTGAGGCTTGTCACGAAGCCTTGCAACGTTTACAAGTCGATTATTTGGATATGTATTTTTGTCACCGTCCCGATAAAACCACCCCCATTGCTGAAACCGTGATGGCGATGAATACCCTCATTCAACAAGGAAAGATTTTGTATTGGGGAACAAGTGAATGGAGTGGGGTTGAAATTATGGAAGCACATCGCGTAGCGGCCGATTACCGTTTGATTGGTCCTACCATGGAACAGCCACAATACAACATGTTTGAGCGCGAAAAAATGGAGAATGAGTTTTTAGGTGTGTTCAGTAATGTTGGTTTAGGAACTACAATCTGGAGTCCGTTGGCTTCGGGCTTATTGTCGGGGAAATACAACGACGGTGTACCAAAAGGCGCTCGCTTGGGCATGAAAGGCTTTGAGTGGTTGGCCGATCGTTGGTTGAGTAACGATAAGTTGGGTAAGGTAGCGAAGATGGCCAAGCTGTCGGAAAAATTAGGTGTTGGTTTAGCACCTTTGAGTATTGCCTGGTGTTTAAAGAACCCGAATGTATCGACCGTTATTTTAGGGGCTACGAAGAAGGCGCAGTTGACGGAGAACTTCAAGGCGTTGGAATTGCAGGAAAAGTTGACTCCGGAAGTGATGGCGCAGATCGATGAAATTATGAAGAACAAGCCTGTGTTGCCGGCATTTTAGTTGCAGCGTTTTTGAACCGCCGAAACGCGGTTTTTTGAACCGCCGAGTCACGGATTTTTCATGGATTGAAGGATTATGCGGATTTTTTGAACACCGTTTAGCTGTTCAAAAAAATCCGTGACTCATCAAGCCATTATCCCATCCGCGAACTAAGACTTCGCTTAGTGTCCCGCTCAATGTCTTTGGCTTTGATACTGTCGCGTTTATCGAATGTTTTTTTACCACGGGCTAAGCCGATTTCAATTTTAGCGTATCCGGCCTCGTTGATAAAAATCCGCAACGGAATAAGGGTAAACCCTTTCTCTTTTATTTTACTTTCTATTTTGCGAAGTTCGCGTTTGGTGAGCAAGAGCTTGCGGTCGCGTGTGGGTTCGTGGTTGGCCGCCGTGCCATGCGAATACTCGGCAATGTGCAGCGATTTAATCCACAATTCGCCTTCCACAAAAAAACAATAACTGTCGTTGAAACTCACACGCCCCTGCCGAATCGATTTGATTTCGGTGCCGGTTAATACCATGCCAGCCGTGTAGCGTTGCTCAACGGCGTAATGATAGGTGGCTGAACGATTCGAAATTTCTTTCATGGTTTGCGAAGGTAATCGAAAAACAGCTTATCGCTTTCGCTTGAAATCGCCCCGTTTCCAGGCTTTGAAGAATTCGGCCCATGCCAATGGACTAAATATCGTCATCGGTGGTTGTTGTCCCGCCCAATACGATTGCTGTACTTGCATGTTCTGAAACACTTGCTGATTTTCGCGACCATCGCGTGGCATCATGAAGGCCAACATCCGCATGGTTTGGTACTCGGTGTTCTTGCGCGCCGTTTCATATTTATCGTCGGGTATATTCCATGTACGAAACGCTCGATCGAATTCTTCGGCACTAATTTGCGGACGAATAATGGTGGTGGCTAAGTAGAACGTGTCTTGCGACATGAGTTGAATAACCGACACGCGGTTGCTCGGCACATCGGTGGGTACAATATATCGTTTGCGCCGAAAACCAACACACGTGAAATCGAGGGTGTCGCCTTTTTCGGCTACTAAGGAAAACACGCCACGTTCGCTACTCATGGTGCCCATGCCTTTGTTGGTGATGGCAATGGTTACAAAAGGGAGGTATCGCAGACTGTCGGAACTCATCACAACACCCGTCAGTTCCACCATTTTATCGTTGCTGAATTGGGCACGCAACGAAGCGGGGAATAGAAAAAATATACCGAGTATCAATAAAAGGCGGAAACGCGTCACCATTCAAAGGTACTATGTCACTTTCATTGTGGGCATTGTAGTGTATTTTTGTGCCACATTTAACAATCAATTAGAATGATGACACAGGAACAGGTATTGGCTGCGTTGAGCCAAGTGCAAGAACCCGATTTGGGCAAAGACTTGGTAACGCTGAATATGGTAAAAGATATTGCTATTGATGGTAAAAACGTTTCGTTTACCGTGGTACTAACCACCCCGGCTTGTCCGCTGAAAGATATGATTCGCGGCGCCTGCGAGAATGCCGTGAAAATATTGGTCGATAAAGAGGCGATTGTTACGGTGAATTTTACCGCCAATGTGGTGAGCAACCGCAAAGACTCGAAAATGATTTTGCCCGGCGTAAAAAATATTATTGCCGTAGGCTCCGGTAAAGGCGGTGTTGGAAAATCGACCGTTTCTGTAAACCTCGCCTTGGCCCTCGCCCGCGATGGCGCGAAAGTGGGTATTATGGATGCCGATATTTACGGCCCTTCCCTGCCCTTGATGTTGGGTATTAAAGGCGAACGCCCGCTGATGAAAGAAGTAGATGGCAAAGGCATGATTGTACCTATCGATGTGATGGGCATTAAAGCCATGAGCATTGGTTTACTCATCGACGATCGTCAAGCGGTTGTTTGGCGAGGACCTATGGCCAGCAGTGCCCTCAAACAATTTGTAACCGATGTGCTTTGGGGCGATCTCGATTACCTCATTATCGATTTACCTCCGGGCACCGGCGATATTCATTTAACGATGGTGCAAACTATTCCGGTTACCGGCGCCGTAATTGTTACCACCCCGCAAGAAGTGGCCTTGATTGATGCCAAGAAAGCGGTGATGATGTTCGACGGTCCGCAAATTAAAGTGCCTGTATTGGGCGTAGTGGAAAACATGGCCTACTTCACGCCGGCCGAATTGCCCGAGAATAAATATTATATTTTCGGACAAGGCGGTGGGAAACGCTTGGCCGATTTGTTTGAGTTAAACTTCCTCGGACAAATTCCTATCACCATGAGTATTCGCGAAGGGGGCGATGAAGGCAAACCCGCTATCTTACACGGCGATGCCATTGCCCGTGCCGCGTTCGACGATGTGGCGCGTCAAGTAGCGCGTGCCGTATCCATTCGGAATGCCTCTATGGGCGCTACCCAAGTGGTTGAAACTAAAATTTAATGTATGCTCTCGTTTTGGGAACGCAATAGCTTGATTAACTACGATTATATTATTGTAGGCTCAGGTATTGTGGGACTCTGTACGGCGCATTATATCAAAAAAGATTTTCCTTCGGCCCGCGTGGCGGTGTTGGAACGCGGCTTGTTGCCATCGGGCGCGAGCACTCGCAATGCCGGTTTTGCGTGCATGGGCTCGCTCAGCGAATTGGTGGCGCATGCCAACGAAGAAGGCACCGACGCTATGGCCCTGTTGTTTGAACAACGCTACAAGGGCTTGAAACGCTTACTGTCAATTATACCGCCCGAACAGTGCGGCTATCATCAAGCCGGTAGTCACGAATTGTTGTTCGCTGAACATTTGCCCGTACTGGAGCACCTCGAGGAATTTAATAAGCTATTACAATCCATCCTTGGTCGCGAAGCGTTTCTTGTCGCTTCTAATCGCTTACCTGAAATGGGGTTTGCTTCGGTGGCGGCTTTAATTGAAAACACCGGCGAGGGACAACTCGACTCGGGCTTGTTGTTGCGTTCGCTGATTGATTTAGTACAACAACAAGGCGTGGATATAAAAACCGGTTGCACGGTGATGCAATTGGAAGAACAAGCTTCGGGCGTGGAGGTGGTGTGCCAAGCGAGTGGATTCGAGGCCATTACATTTCATGCACGAAAAGTAATTTTGTGCACCAACGCGTTTACAAAACAATTTTTACCCGAGGCCGATGTGGTGCCCGGCCGCGGACAAGTACTTATTACGAAACCCTTACCGGCATTGCCTTTCAAAGGCATCTTCCATTTCGAGGAGGGCTATTATTATTTCCGCGAATACCAAGGCCGTGTCTTGTTTGGTGGCGGGCGCCATCTCGATAAAGCCGGCGAAACCAGCACCGCCTTCGAACTCCACGAAACCATTCAAGCCGATTTGTTAGAGAAATTACACACCATCATTTTACCACGTATTGATGTCGACATCGATATGCGTTGGTCGGGCATCATGGCGTTCGGCGAAGAAAAAAAACCAATGGTACAAGCGGTGAGTCAACACATTTTGGTAGCCGCCCGCATGAGTGGCATGGGCGTGGCCTTGGGCAGCGAAGTAGCGTGGCAAGTCAGTCAACTACTTAAAGAACAACTGTAATTTTTTAGGGGCTGTCGGCTATAAGCCCTTGTTCATCTGCTTTCCGTCCTTTCCGGGGTCCGCTGCGCTCCCGTGCTACGCTGTGCTTCGCACCAAGCCCTCCAAGCACGGCAGCCTCTCAACCAACGAACTTTCATCATCTATCTCCTACGGATTGAAATAATCGTACACCACTTTGGCTTTCGCCGGTCCCACTACATCGCTTAGTTGTTCCATCGATGCTTCTTTCACTTTCTTCACCGAACGGAATTTCTTCAATAAATCGGAAGCCGTTTTTTCGCCAATGCCGGGTATAGTTTCCAATTCATTTTTAATGGTGCCTTCGCTTCGTGTTTTCCGATGGAAGGTAATACCAAACCGATGCACTTCATCGCGAATGCGTTTGATGAGGTTCAAGGCATTGCTCTGAAACGGTAATCGAATCGATTCACTGTCGCCAGGAAAAAAGATTTCTTCCACTTGTTTGGCTAAGCCCACCACTTGGGTTTTGCCCATCACATTCAATTCGTTTAAGGCTTCAATGGCCGAACTGAGTTGTCCCTTGCCCCCATCAATAATTATTAAATTCGGCAAAGGTTTGTTTTCTTCCAACACCCGTTTGTACCGTCGGTACACAATTTCTTTCATGCTGGCAAAATCGTTGATGCCTTGCACCGTTTTAATATGAAAATGCCTGAACTCCGATTTAAACGGCAAGCCATTTTTAAAACATACCATGGCGGCTACCGGATAACTTCCTTGAAAGTTCGAGTTATCGAAACATTCAATGTGCAAGGGCACTTCTTGTAAATGCAAACCCGCTTGAATCTCGAGCAAGGTTTGTGTGCGGTATTCATCGCTCTCTTCTACTAAGTTCAAGGCTTTCTTACGCCGCTGCTCCATCACAAAATACTGCGCATTTTGTACCGACATGTCAAGGAGCTTCTTTTTATCGCCGGCTTGGGGTACGGTAATTTTTAGTTCCTCTTCCATCAACATGCTAAAGGGTGCTACAATTTCGTGGGCCAGACTCCGAAAACGTTCGCGCAATTGTTGCACCACAATGGGTAAAATATCCTCGTCGCTTTCTTGTAATTTTTTCTTTACCGTGGCAGTATGCGTTTGTATCACCGCGCCTTGTACCACTTGCATGTAGTTCACATACGCGTGTTCGTCGTTGCTCATGATAGAACACACATCCACATCGTTCATGCTGGTATTCACCACCACCGATCGCCGTTGGTATTGACCAATGTATTCAATTTTCTTTTTGATTAATTCGGCTTTTTCAAATTCGTAGGCATCGGCATAAGTTTGCATTTCTTTTTTCAAATGCTGAATTACTTGTCCAAATTTACCTTTCAATATTTCCCGTATCTCCTGAATTTGATCGTCGTATTCGGTTTGGCTTTGCCAACCCACACAGGGGGCTTTGCATTTGCCAATATGGTATTCCAAACAAGGTTTAACAAACTTATTCGCTTGAATATTTTTTTGTGTTAGCGCCAACGAACAAGTACGTAATGGAATGGTTTCCCGAATAAATTCCAACAAGCTTCGCACTTGATCGATGGAGGTGTACGGTCCCAAATATTCCGAGCCATCACGAATATAGCGTCGGGTTAAAAACACCCGCGGAAAGGGTTCTTTCTTTATTACAATATACGGATAGGTTTTATCGTCTTTGAGTTCAATA
>JBIKQE010000284.1:0-2804 GCA_044349815.1 Chitinophagaceae bacterium
GCAGTATGGGTTTCGCCCTCCTGCTGAAAGTCGATTTGCAACGATTGAACACTTACTATAACGTCGTGCGACATAAGGTCAAATATAACGTGAATCGGGGAATGCCGTTCAACAAGACGTTGTATTTATTCAATGTTCTTTGCCTTCGTGTTGGACTGTCCGGTTATGTTTTAAGACAGCTTAAAATTGAAGCTTATAAACAACATTCGGAAAAAAGCCCAATTGATAGGTGGTGCTAATTGACTGCGAACGGCTATCGTACGACTTGGAAAATACATTTTTATGATTGGTCACATTTTGTAAATCCAACGAAAGCGTATGAGCTATTTTACGTTTCGCTCCATTTATTGTAAACCCCGCTTTTACATCGATACGATAATAAGTAGGATAATAGGCAGAATAAACATCGCTTGCTAGTTGTTCTCTTCCTAACAGATTCGATGCGTCTAAATCGATGGGGGTATAAGCACGGCCACCGGCATAGGTGAACTTCATGTCGGTTGACAATTTATTACGTTTGGCCTGGCCCACTTTCCATTCTTTACCGGCCAATAAATTACTTACGTAACGACCATTGAAGGCCGTGTTGTGTTCAATGCCATCACTGCCTTTGTACAACGACCGATACCATGATGCAGTGAGCAACCCATAATATCCTTTACTGAAGAATTTTTCGAGGGTTAGTTCTACACCATAATTTTTACCTGTTCCGTTGTTTACTAAACTGTCTTCCAAATCGGCTCGAAAGGTAGACCCTGTGTTTAACATGGAGTAATTACTCGAAAATGTGTTCACCGGAACATTAAATATCGATTGATAATAAACTTCAGTTTTGATGCGCCAATCGCTAAGCGGTTGTACATTATAGCCAAGCACCATATGGTGGCTCCTCGTGACGTTGAGATTTTGGTTGGTATAGGTTGTATTGCCTAAGGCATCGGTGTTTTGCATAAAATACACATTCATGGGTTGGAGTTGCGCATGTAAACCATACCCAACATTGAAAGTGCTTTTTTTGCTGGCTTGGTAAACGAGTCCCATTCTTGGTTCCAACGCCTTAGAACTATTCAAGAAAAAGTATTGAGCATGCAAGCCGATGTTGGCGGTCAATTTTTCGCTCACATTGTATTTGACTTGGGCAAAGGCTTGTGCCAATTGCGTGTTGGCAGAATTGTTCCAAATAATTCTATAATCGTCGAAAATACGATCTTTGGTTTTATAATCTAAATCAACTCCAATAAGTTCAGTTTGAATACCGGCTTTCAAAAACAAGCGCGAATTTATTTTTGAATGATAGGTACTACTCAGGTTGTAACGGATTTGTGTTGCATTGTTAATTTCGCGCACAAAGGTTGAATCGTTGAGGCGATCGGTATCGTATCCTGTTTGATTGGTAGAGGCATAGTTTACACCGAGGGTTGATACAATGAACGAGTTTGTGTTGATTTGTTTTTGATGGTTGATCCCCATCATACCTATTTTGCTGGCAAAGTCAACTTGATTACCATTGCCATAAAGGGTATTACTTGTGCTTTTGCCAATATTAATGGTACTGCTTGCTAATAAACCAAACATCGAGAATTTACCCCAGCGGGTATTGCCGCTATTGATTTTAAACGATAAATCTTGATAGGTAGGCGTAGCCGTTGTGCCAATATTTACACCCAATGCTTGTGCTACGCCGGCCAATGCATAGCGGTAGCCTATTAAGTATGAGGCATCGCTTTTTTTACTAAATGGCCCTTCGGTGGTGGCTTCGAGTCCGGTGATAACCCCCATTTGCAGGGTAGTTTCTCGTTTTTTATTGTTCCCGTTTCTGAATCCGAGATCGAATACACCCGCGGTGGCATTCCCGTATTCAGCCGGAAAGGCCGAGGTAAAGAAATCGGAACTTTTTAATAGATTGGTGTTTAAGGCACTTACGGCGCCGCCGGTGGTTCCTACGGAAGCGAAGTGATTGGGATTGGTTACATTCATGCCATCGATGCGCCACAGAACGCCTACCGGCGAATTGCCACGAATCACGATGTCGTTGCGGCTATCGTCGGGGGCACTTACGCCGGCAAAGTTGGCTACTAAACGGGCTGGGTCGCTGCGTCCGCCGGCATAACGGTTGACTTCTTCCATGGAAAAGGTGCGGGCGCTTACACTGGCTAATTTATTGATGGTACCGCCTTTGTTGCTCGATTTGATGACTACTTCGTTGAGGTGTTTAAAGGTTTCTTCGAGACTGATATCGAGGATTACTTCTTTGCCAGAGGTCACCACCACATTGGGAAGAGTGATGCTTTTATATCCTGCATAGGTTACGCTGATTTCGTAACGATCGGGAGGGATTTGAGATAGGATATACATACCGTTGGTATCGGTGGTGGTTCCTTTCTTCAACGATTGAATTTGAATGGTAGCGCCAATGAGTGGTGTTTGCGATAATTTGTCGGTTATGATGCCGCGAATTGTTTGTGTGTTGTTTTGTGCTGAACAGATGTTGGAGAGCAAGATGAAAAGAACCAGGATACGATGCTTCATGAAGTTTGGAATGATTAAATAAATTGTAAAGTTATTTAGACGTTTGTTTTCTGTTAATCCTTCGCACGATGATAGGATTTATAAATGAAACATTCAGCAATAGGGGCGAATTGCATTCGCCAACACGATTACACGATTAAAAGATTATATAAATCAGGAACAGAAGCAGTGTTGGGGAGCTGAATTGTAGGGGCGTGCCCTTGTGGCCGCCCGTTATAAATTATCACAGAGGAAATGAAGTTGATAAGGCTAATGTATTTCAGAGGTATGCCTAC
>JBIKQE010000065.1:0-9764 GCA_044349815.1 Chitinophagaceae bacterium
TCGGGTGTAAGCGTTTCGTTTCGTTTCCAATGGCATGTACAAGGTGGGTTTTACCTAAACCACTGGAACTGTAAATAACCAATGGATTAAACGAGGTGCCGCCGGGTTTTTGCGCAACGGCTAAACCCGCACTGCGTGCCAATCGGTTGCATTCTCCTTCCACATACGTTTCGAAAACGTATTTCGGATTTAATTGCGGATCAATTTGAGAGCGTTTGAGCCCCGGAATAACGAATGGGTTTTTAATGCCCGAATCGGGTCCAACTTGCGCGTCAACATAATTGTTGCTGAGCGATGCTCCTTGGTGGGTACCGGCTGGTAGACGAACAGCGGCCGGATTTTTTTTGTTTTGGTTTTCCATCAAGATGCGGTATTCTAACTTGGCATCTTTGCCGAGCTCCCGCTTGATGGTTTTGGCCAACAATTCAACGTAGTGTTCTTCGAGCCATTCGTAAAAGAATTGGCTGGGCACTTCGATGATCAGTATGTTATCTTCTATGCCAACGGGTTTGATTGGTTCAAACCATGTTTTGTAAGATTGCCAGCTGATATTGTCCTTGATTACCTTTAAACAATTTTCCCAAATATTTTCAAAGGTCTTCGTCATGAGTTATAGGGTCCTTTATAAGTTTTAAGAGTATTTCGTTGTTGTTTTTTCCGAAGGCCAACGTCGAGTGTTACGGCGATTTGTTCGGGCAACGAAGATGCTAATTAATTGTTGAAAAAAAAAATTTTTAAATACTTGTTTCTTTGCTATTTACAACATGTTTTTTTGAAACATAGGCAGGCTCTTTTTTATGATTAAAAAAAATATCTATTCGCCCTAAATAAAGTCCGCCCCAACCCACCTGATTGATGCCCACATCTTGTTTTTTTCGGTTTTTTATTGTAACAGGATTTTGTAACAAGGTGTGTGTATGCCCACCTATAATCCAGTCTATATGCTCGCTTTCAGCGGCCAGCACTTTATCAGATACTTTTTGGTTTTGATAATCAAATCCTAAATGAGAGAGACACAATACCCAATCGCAACGTTTTTTTGTTTTTAAAAAATGAGCCGTTTCGTTCGCTGCCTGAATGGGATCGGTATATTCCACCCCGGCACATAGGGCATCCGGAACCAGCCCTTTTAATTCAATACCCACCCCGGTAATTCCTATCTTGATACCACCCTTGTGTAGAATATGATAGGGGATAACTTTATTTTCAAGGGGTGTGTTGTAGAAGTTATAATTACAATTCACAAATTCAAAATCGGCATATTGCATTTGAAGGGCTAGGTTGTCCATGCCCAAATCAAAATCGTGGTTGCCCAAGGTGGCGGCTTCATAGCCCATCAAACTCATAGCATGCATTTCAGGTTTGCCTTTGTAAAAATTAAAATACGGGGTGCCCTGAAAAATATCGCCGGCATCCACCAACAATACATTCGGATTATTTTTCCGAATCGATTGAATCAGCTCGTAACGAGCGGCGGCACCACCTTTGCCGGCATTCGCACTTCCATCGTTCGGAAAAGGGTCGAGCCTACTGTGTACATCGTTGGTATGTAGGAGTGTAAACCCTTTATTGGCAAGTGTTTCATGGTTTTTAGCCCATGTGCTTAAAGGCGTCTGCGTCAAGGCAAGTCCACCAGCTCCTAGCAATGTTTGACGTAAAAATTCTTGTCGATTCATGGTTTAGTTTGAAAGGTGAAACGGTTTTGCGTATTGGGTTGAATGCTTTTTTTATTTTTCAGGTACTGCAACAATGCATCGCGCAGCAATAACCCTGCATTGTTTTGCTTCAACCCAATTAGAAAATCGCATCGGTCGCCCCCATTGGCAATATAATCGGAAGTAGCCACCCGATACGTTTTTTGCATATCGATACCTAGAGGGGCACCTGCTGTACAATTACTTAATTGATAGGTATTTCGCAGGGTATCGGCCCGAACACATACACCCGCAATTGGCCATCCTCCCATTTTAGCCATGTGCGCCATCCATTGTTGTAGCACGGCACCGGGCACATCAAGCACTACCAGCGCATTATCGAATGGCATGAGTTCGTATACGTTGCGTACTAAAATAGACCCTTTTGCCCAGCGGGTTACGCGTAAGCCGCCATAATTAGTAATAGCCATTTGCACACTTGCATCACTTTCTTGGGCCACGGCTAACATTGCATCGCAAAAGAAATTGCCTAAACTGCCTGCCGGTCGCTCTTTCACCAAAGGGCCTTCGGCCGTGGAAATGGGTATATCCATTAATACACTCACACTGTCGCGATAAGGTTTAATGAAAGCATCAATGGGATTGGTAGAAGGAGGGGTTAAATGAACGCTTAGTAAGGCCGGAGCCTGCTGAACAGCGAAATAAGCGGGTTTACACGAAATTAAACAATTAAAACCGACTATTATAAGGATGCGAAGGGTAAAATGCATGAGGCAAGATAAACATTTCGGTAAAACCAATTAACTTCGTGCATTAAATTTAATATTATGGCATCATTTGAAACAACTGGAACCTTGAAGGTTAAAATGGACACCCAAGTGGTGAGCGAAAAATTCTCGAAACGAGAATTCGTTTTAACTACCGACGCCGGATCGAACTATCCGCAACATGTAACCTTTCAATTAACCCAAGATAAATGCAGTTTAATTGACTCCTATCACCCCGGCGACGAAATGAAAGTTTCGTTTAATGTACGCGGCCGCGAATGGAATGGTCCTAACGGTATTCGTTATTTCAATACCTTAGAAGCATGGCGTGTAGAAAAGGCTCAAGCCGGTGCCGGCAGTGCCCCCGCCTCGTCGGCCCCTCGCCAGGAAAACTACAACGCGGCTCCAACCTCATCAACATCCGATGCGGCCAGTCCTGTAGAAGACGATTTACCGTTTTAACAAGCAATCTGAATGTAAAAACGCCACCCAAACAGGTGGCGTTTTTATTTAATATTGTTTAAAGTAACTATAATCCGTTCAATGTGTTTCGGCTATTTGCCTAAGCAACAGCGAATTTTCATCGGTGCCTACAGACTAATACGGACTAGCGCCGCTGTCTCCGGCATGAATCCCGTTTAATAAATCGTCCACCACCGGCGAGCCTTGCGCATTGCCGTTCATAAACTTCTTCCACACCAACGATCCGTTTAAGATGTTCACACAATACATATAACGGTCAAATGACGTGAAATAAACATAATTATCCATAATCACTGGCGACGATTTGATTAAACTCGCGGCGGGGTATTTCCATCGTAACGTGCCCGACACGTGGTCGATACAATATAAGTTGAAATCGTAACTGCCTACTAAAACCGATTCCGTGCTAGGATGTATAAAGGCCGACGAACGAACACGCTCCTTGGTGGGGTAAGTCCAACGCTTTAACCCGGTAGTTGTATCAATACAATGTAAACTGTAATCATCGCTACCTACCAAGCACATACCGCCATATACAATTGGTGCGGCTTGTACTTTATCGCCGGCGCTATAATTCCATTTTGGTGAACCATCCCATTCGTTGATGGCATAAACCTTGCCATCGGTGCAACCAAAGTAAATTGTAGCATTGCTCACACGTACGCTCGATTCAATGGGGGCAGGTGTTCCGGCCGATTGCCATACACCATTACCATTTGAAACATCCACACTGTGAATTTGGGCGCCTACGGCTACATAAGCCCGACCGCCAAGTACTTGAGGAGCACTGGTACAGGGTCCGCTACCATTATAAGCCCATGTGCCACCACCATTATTAATATTGCGGCAATACAATTGGTCGGCTGAAATATAAATGCGGTTTTCGTAAACAGTTAAGCCATTGGCCAATAAAATACCGGTGGCATTCGACCATATTATTTTCCCTTCCAATACATCAATCGCATACAAATAACCGGTTTTGGTTATTACATACAATATTTGCTTGTCTGGATAAGCGAATTGTTTAAATATATAAAATGCCGGAGTAGCCTCAACCACGCCCGATGTACTTACTTCCCATAATTTGTTGCCGGTTTCAGCGTGGTAACTGATAACCGAGCTGTTTTCGGTAGCCACAAAAACCGCCGCTTGACGACTGTAAGCCATCGGCAGGTCAAAGCTCAAGGTTTTTGAACACGAAAGCAAAAAGCAAGCCATAAGGCCCACTAAAAGGGGGTATAAAGAGAGACGTTTCATGGAAGAATGAATCATAAAGGAACAAATATAACAAAAATCGGGTATCGCCGTACCTCCATCTTCGTAAAAAAAGACCAAGCCATTCCGTCAAGAGGGTGTTAAATAAAATGGAAGAGCGTAAAATTAACTCCCTTTGCCTACATCGATTTTTGTACATTTGTCCGCTTTTACTTGCCAATGGTCGATTTATTAGATAAACAGAAATTGCCAAAACACGTTGCCATTATTATGGACGGGAATGGTCGTTGGGCAAAAGAACGCGGTCGCGATCGCCTTTTTGGCCACCAACATGGCGTTATTAGCGTACGCGATGTAGTGGAAGGCTGTGCCGAAGTAGGGGTTAAATTCCTTACGTTGTATGCCTTTTCAACCGAAAATTGGAGCCGCCCCGAAAATGAAGTGAATGGTTTAATGGAATTGTTGGTGGCCACCATCCGCAAAGAAGCCGAAACCTTGAATAAAAACGGGGTTCGCTTGCATGTAATTGGCGATTGGGACAGTTTGCCCAAGGCTTGTGTAGATGAATTGCACGAGGCCATGGCCATGACCGCCAACAATACGCGTTTGAATTTAGTGTTAGCCCTCAGCTACAGTGCAAAATGGGAAATTAATGTAGCCATGAAACGCATTGCCGAAAAGGTACTTGCCGGTGCTTTAAACCCCAACGATATTACCGACAACGTAATACACGAACACTTGTGCACAGCGGGTTTCCCCGACCCTGAACTCATGATTCGCACCAGCGGCGAACAACGCATCAGCAATTTTTTATTGTATCAATTGGCTTACGCCGAATTATATTTCACCCATACCCATTGGCCCGATTTTCGAAAAGAAAATTTGTTCGAAGCCTTATTAAACTACCAAAACCGTGAACGCCGTTTTGGTAAAATCAGCGAACAACTTACCGATAGCCGGTTTCGTTAGTCGACTTAATTCTCTTTGGTTTACATCATGAAAGTATCTTTTATTAAACGTCTTATTGCAAAACTCGGTCTGCTGGTTGTACTTATTCTTACAATAGGTATTGCCAACAATGCGTCTGCTCAAATTGGGTTGAAAGCAAAGAAAGAAAAAGCGGCCCCTATGGCCAAAAACAACGAGTACATCATTGGTGGCGTGCGTGTTAGTGGTTCGCAATACCTCGACGAAGAACTCCTTTTGTCGATTTCAGGGTTAGTGCCCGGCGATAAACTAAAAATGCCTAACGACCCGAAACTAACCAAAGCCATTCATAACCTCTGGAAACAAAATTTATTTTCGAATGTAGAAATTAATGCCGAACGTTATCAAGACGATAAGGTGTTTGTGGTTATTCAAATTGAAGAACGCCCTCGCTTGTCGAAATATAATTTTAAAGGCATTAAAGAAAGCGAAGCCAAAGAATTAAAAGAAAAAATAGGTTTGGTGAAATCGCGTGTTGTAACCGAAGCCACCAAACAGAATGCGCTTGAACGTATTCGTAAATATTACGACGAAAAAGGCTATTCGAATGTAAAAACAACCATCACAGAACGCCCGGATACTTCCTTGTTGAATACCATCATTTTAACGTTCAATATCGATAAAGGACAAAAAGTAAAAATCAACCAGGTAAATGTTTACGGCAACAACAATGCGGCTTTAACCAAGGTTAAAGGCCAAATGAAAGGCAGTAAAGAGATGGCGCGCATATCGTTGTATAAGTGTACCGGGGAGTCGGTGTACGGACAAAACATCAATCGTTTCGACGATTATATGAAGGGCAAAGGATATTTGTCGTTGTCGAAGACCTTGCAATTGGTTAACCCGTATTTCCGATACAATATTTTTTCAGCCTCGAAATTCAACGAAAAAAAGTATCAAGAAGATAAAGAACGCATTATTGATTATTACAATTCCATTGGCTACCGCGATGCGGGCATTGTGCGCGATACCATGTACTTGGCTTCTAATGGCAATTTAAACATCGATTTGGAAGTGAAAGAAGGACAACGTTATTATTTTGGCAACTTCGATTGGCAAGGGAATACGAAGTACTCCGCCGAAGAACTCAACAAGATTTCGGGTATAAAAAAAGGGGATGTTTATAATCAGGAATTGCTTCAAAAACGAATGGGGAAAGTGCCCACGCCTGAAAACGACGATATTGGTTCTTTATACCTCGATGATGGCTACCTCGCATTTAATGCCGATATCGCGGAGAAATCGATTATTGGCGACACCATTAATTTTGATATCCGTATTACGGAGGGTGAACAGTATACCATTCGAAATGTTACCATTTCGGGCAACGATAAAACCAACGAACATGTTATTCGTCGCGAATTAAGAACCCTGCCGGGCAATAAATTCAGTCGCTCCGATTTAATTCGTTCGCAACGCGAAATTGCTAACTTGAATTTCTTTGATGCTGAAAAAATTGGCATTAATCCTGTTCCGCGTCCCGATGGAACGGTAGATATTGATTATTCTGTAGTTGAAAAATCGGCCGATCAATTGGAGTTACAAGCCGGCTTTGGGGGTGGTTTGGGTATTACAGGTACCTTGGGGGTTTCCTTCAACAATTTCGCCATGCGCAATATTGGCAAACTCAGCGAGTGGGATCCTTTACCAATGGGAGATGGACAAAAATTATCGTTGCGTGGTCAGGCCAATGGTAGATGGTATAATTCCATCACGGCCTCGTTTACGAACCCTTGGTTGGGCGGAAAGAAACCCAATGCCCTCACCATCTCGGCATATCGTACTTATTTTGCCGGTCGTTTTGGTTCAAGCACAACGGGGCATATGACCACCTTGGGCGCTAGTGCGAATTTGAGCAAACGCTTACGTTGGCCCGACGATAACTTTGTATTGTCGTATGGCTTAAATTACCAATTGTACAATATTGTTGATTACTCCTTTTTTGAAGGCTTCAGCAATGGCGTAGCCAATAATTTGAGTTTTAAAGTAAACCTGTCGCGTTATTCTATCGATCAACCCTTGTTCCCGCGCAGTGGCTCGAACATTTCAATGAGTGCGCAATTTACCGCCCCGTATTCCCTCATTAATGGTAAAGATTATACCTATGCCTCTACGGCGGAACGGTATCGGTGGATTGAATACCATAAGTACCGTTTCACGGCCGAATGGTATCAGCGCGTAAAGGGTAATTTGATTTTGAAATTGGCCACTAAACACGGTTATTTAGGGTATTACAACCAAGCCTTGCAATCGCCTTTCGAACGCTTTCAGGTGGGTGGTGATGGTTTACAAGGATTTACCTTGTATGGTCGCGATATCATTGCTCATCGTGGTTATGAAATTTATTCGCCTACGGCCGGTGCCATTATCTTCAATAAGTACACGGCCGAAATGCGTTATCCGTTTTCGTTAAACCCATCATCAACCATATTTGGATTGGCCTTCTTTGAAGCCGGTAATGCCTGGAGTAGCTACAAAACTTTTAATCCGTTCCAACTCAATCGCTCGGCAGGGGTAGGTATTCGTATCTTCCTCCCCATGTTTGGTTTGTTGGGCTTAGATTATGGTCTTCGCTTCGATTCGCCCAACGGACAACAATCGATTGGCAATGGAACCAAACTTGGACAAGCCGCTAAATTCACCTTTATGCTTGGTTTTGAACCAGAATGATGCTGAAAAATTAGTTAAACCGCATCAGCAACCAATCTTTTTTAGTTGCTTTGCTTAAATCTTAAACAATCGGTATGAAACCAATTATGCTCGCACTCGTATTGATGATGAGTGCCTTCACTACCCAAGCGCAACGTTATTGCGTTATCGATTCGAAATATATTTTAGATAATTTGCCCGAGTATAAACAGGCGCAAACAAAACTCGATGAAGCTTCCGCTCAATGGCAAAAAGAAATCGACAACAAGCTTCAAGAAGTAGATCGGATGTATAAAAGCTACCAAGCCGAACAAGTAATGTTGAGCGATGAAATGAAAAAGAAACGCGAAGACGATATTATTAAAAAGGAAAAGGAAGCTAAAGACTTACAAAAAAAACGTTTCGGCTTTGAAGGCGACATGTTTAAAAAACGCCAAGAATTAGTGAAGCCCGTTCAAGATCGCGTTTATAATGCTGTTCAAAAAATGGCCACCTCAAAATCGTTCGATATTATTTACGATAAATCGGCCGATTTAAGTGTGTTTTATAACGATCCTAAACTCGATAAAAGCGACGATGTGCTGCGGGAATTAGGTATTACCAGTCCAACCCGTAAATAAAATATCACCCAGGGCAATTAACAGCGTTAAGCTAGTTTCAGAATCGTGCCCTATATTTACCCCCGCTTAGAAAAACTTCAAAAAAAACGTATGAAAAAAATCATGATTGTGCTGGGCTTATTGTATGCCGGCAACCAAGTAAACGCTCAACAAAAAATTGGTTACATCAACTCCGAAGAGTTGATTATGGCCATGCCGGAAGCTAAAAAAGCCGATGCCGACATCACCGCTTATGCCAAAACTTTCCAAGATCAATTGCAAGCCATGCAAAAAGAATTGGAAACGAAATACAAAGCTTACGAGGCAGGGGTTAAAACCATGACCGAAGCTATGAAAGACGTTAAAGAAAAAGAATTGACCGATTTGCAAAACCGTATTCAATCGGTTCAGCAAGGAGCCGAAGAGAAAATTGCGGCTAAACGTCAAGATATGTTGAAGCCTATTACCGAAAAGGCCGATGCCGCTATTCAGTCTGTTGCCAAAGAGAAGGGCTATGCCTATATTCTCGATGCCAATGCCGGCGGTATTATTTATGCATTGCCTACCGATAATATTTTGGCCGATGTAAAAACCAAACTGGGTATCAAAGACGCTCCGGCAACCTCGCCGGCGCCTAAGAAATAATGGCTATCTAATTTTACTAAAAAAGCTGTCTACGGACAGCTTTTTTATTGTGTGTTAGTGGTAGGAAGTAGAGAGGTATATATTTTTTCGAATTGCTTCGCAACAGCCTGATAACTGAAGGTGCCTGACGCAGAAGCGGCTATTGTTGACCGATGGTATTGGTTGTAACCATCGAGCATGCTAAGCATGGCCTTGCTTAACTTGGCTTCGTTGCCGGCAGGCACTAAAAGGCCATTGTTTGCATTCACCACTTCGGGTATGCCACCAACGTCCGAAGCAATTACCGGTAAGCCGGTACACAACCATTCCAACAAAGAACAAGGCAACATTTCGCTGTGGCTAAACAATACACCACAATGGGCTTTACGCACCATTTCGGCCACTTGTGCATACGAACATTCCGGATGAAAAAATACATGGGTGTTTAATAGGCCCAAGGCAACAGCTTGCGCTACATACACCGCCGGTTCTGCCCCCACCAAATGCAATTCAACCTCCTTGCGCTCGGCCACAACCGCCGCAAACGCATTCAATATCCCCGTTATATTTTTAACAGGCATCATATTGGAGACATGAATGAATCGAAACCTTTCACTCGGTACCACTGTTTGTTCATAAAACAAATTCGTATCAACCACATTCGGTACCACCGTATACGGAAAGCGCCCCACAAATTCCATCATGCCCTTGGCCAAGGCGTTGCTCACAGGCAACACTAAATTGGCCCCCGATACAGCAAGCCGTGTAGCCTTTTGAAATAACAA
>JBIKQE010000285.1:0-2784 GCA_044349815.1 Chitinophagaceae bacterium
ATTGTTTTCTTAATCACACAATTCTTGTTGTTTTGGTTTGCCTATAAATACCAACGCGACGAAAATCGTAAAGCAGTATTCTTTTCGCACAGCAATAAATTAGAAGCTATTTGGACCACCGTACCTGCATTGGCTATGGCCGTGTTGGTAGCTATTGGTTTGAAGTCGTGGTTCAAAATGACCGGCGACGCTCCTAAAGGTTCAATGCAAATTGAAATGGTTGGAAAACAGTTCAACTGGATTTCTCGTTACCCTGGTGCTGATGGTGAATTAGGAAAACGTCACTTCACCAAAATAAACGACAAAGACAATTTGTTAGGATTAGATTGGGAAGATAAAGCCAACATGGATGATATCATTATTCCAAACGGTGAAATTCATCTTATTAAAGGGAAGCCAGTAGAGTTAATTATTGGTTCTCGCGATGTAATTCATGATGTAGGCTTAACCCATTTCCGTTTGAAAGTGGATGCTGTGCCGGGTATCACAACACGTATGTGGTTCACGCCAACAATCACTACAGCAGAAATGAAGAAGAAAACAGGCAATGAAAATTTTGTATACGAAGTATCGTGCGATCAAATGTGCGGTAAAGGACATTACTCCATGCGCGCTGTTATAGTGGTTGAGACCGAAGAAGAATACAAAGCTTGGATGGCTAAGCAACAATCGTATTATGCGCAAACACACACTGTTGATTCAAGCGCTACACAAACGGTTGCCAAGGTAGATAGTAGCAAGGCGATTACCATGAATGTTAATTAATAAAACTCAAATTCAAATACAATGAGTCACGAAGCAACACAACATCTGCATGACGTTCATACACACGACGATCATCATGCGCATGACCACGGCGCACACGACCATCATGAGCACAAACAACACTTCTTCTCGAAGTATGTGTTCAGCATGGATCATAAAATTATCTCTCGCCAATTTTTAATCACCGGTATTTTTTGGGCTATTGCCGGTGGATTGATGTCGGTGTTTTTCCGTTTACAGCTTGGTTTCCCCGAGCAAACTTTTGTAATATTAGAAAAGTTTTTAGGGGAATGGGCTCGTGGTGGTAAAATGGACCCCGAAATGTATTATGGCTTGGTAACCATTCATGGTACAGTATTGGTATTCTTTGTACTCACGGGTGGTTTAAGTGGAACCTTTAGTAATTTACTCATTCCATTACAAATAGGTGCTCGCGATATGGCATCGCCCTTCCTGAACATGTTGTCGTATTGGTTCTTTGCCATTGCGAGTGTAATTATGTTTAGTTCCTTGTTTGTAAATACCGGCCCCGCATCAGGAGGTTGGACCACATACCCTCCGTTGAGTGCGTTGAAAGAAGCGTCTATGGGTTCCGGTATTGGTATGGATTTGTGGTTGATTAGTATGGCTTTCTTTATTGTTTCGTCGTTATTGGGTGGTTTGAATTATATCGTAACTATCTTGAACATGCGAACAAAAGGTATGACCATGACGCGTATGCCATTAACCATTTGGGCTTTCCTGTTTACCGCTATCTTGGGGGTATTGTCGTTCCCTGTATTATTATCGGCAGCTGTATTATTGTTGTTTGATCGCCATGCAGGAACTAGCTTTTACTTGTCGGAAATTTATATTGCCGGAAAGGCCTTGCCCAATGTAGGTGGTTCACCAATCTTGTATCAACACTTATTCTGGTTCTTAGGTCACCCCGAAGTATATATCATTATGCTTCCTGCTATGGGTATGGCTTCCGAAATTTTATCTACACATAGCCGTAAACCTATCTTCGGATACTTCGCTATGATTTTATCGCTTATCGGTATCACCGTGTTGGCCTTCTTGGTATGGGCTCACCACATGTTCGTAACCGGTATGAGTCCTTTCTTAGGTGGTGTATTCGTATTATTAACATTGTTGATTGCTATTCCGTCTGCCGTAAAAGTATTCAACTGGTTAACTACCATTTGGAAAGGAAACATCCGTTTCACTGTTCCTATGTTGTTTGCCTTAGGCTTTGTTTCCTTGTTTATTTCAGGTGGTTTAACCGGTTTGTTCTTAGGAAACTCTGCGTTAGATATCCACTTGCACGATACGTATTTTGTAGTAGCTCACTTCCATATTGTAATGGGTATCTCGGCCTTCTTTGGAATGTTCGCTGGTATCTATCATTGGTATCCTAAAATGTATGGTCGTTTTATGAACAATACAATGGGGTATATTCATTTCTTCATCACATTCATTGGTTCGTATGTAATTTTCTGGCCAATGCATTATGAAGGAGTAAGTGGAATGCCACGTCGCTATTACGATTTTAGTAATTGGGAATCGTTCAAGCAATTTGGCGATTTAAATCAAATGATTTCAGTGGCCGCTATTATTGTATTCTTTGCTCAATTATTATTTGTTTTCAATTACTTCGTAAGTATTTGGAAAGGAAAGAAAGTGACCGATCCTAATCCTTGGTCCGCTAATACATTGGAATGGACTACCCCTATCAATGCTGGTCATGGTAACTGGGACGGCGATATTCCGGAAGTACATCGTTGGGCTTACGATTACAAAGATGATGGTAATGGTAACGATTTCATCCCGCAACATATACCATTGAAGCCAGGCGAAGAATCGCATTAAAATTAAATGTCAAAAAGAAGAGTACGCCCCTCCCAAAAAGAGGGGCGTACGAATAAAATATCTATACATCATGAGTGCAATTGCCCGCAAGTGGAACGATTATCGCCAATTAATGAAGCTCAATTTGAGTTTGTTGGTGGTAGCGTCTTCAGTTGTTGGTTATATAAT
>JBIKQE010000286.1:0-2782 GCA_044349815.1 Chitinophagaceae bacterium
GCAATTCTCAGCGCTTAGGATACTGTTGCGCTGAATAAATCCTTTAATCTTATAATCGTGTAATCATGTCATGCAGTTCTGCGAAGCGTATTCGCTTCGTAGTGTTATGTTGTTGCTTTCAGCAATTCTCAGCGCTTAGGATACTGTTGCGCTGAATAAATCCTTTAATCTTATAATCGTGTAATCATGTCATGCAGTTCTGCGAAGCGTATTCGCTTCGTAGTGTTATGTTGTTGCTTTCAGCAATTGTTAGCGCTTAGGATACTGTTGCGCTGAAAAAATCCTTTAATCTTATAATCGTGTAATCATGTCATGCTGTTCTGCGAAGCGTATTCGCTTCGTAGTGTTATGTTGTTGCTTTCAGCAATTCTCAATGCGCTAATCCCTTTATGTCCTTTATGTCCTTTTGGTCGTTTAAAGAATAAAAGAAAAAGCTCAAGAAAGAAACAGACGATGAGAAATAGCCTTGATGGTAGCGGAAAGCTATGGCTGGGGGGCGCCGAGCGGAGCGAGGCGCAACACCCAGCCATACTTGCAGCGAACAGCAAGACGGGTGATGAATAAGGTTAAATGGATGCGCTTCTAAGAATGCCATTAAAACCGCGGACAACCATAGGTCTTCCGCAATGGTTCCGAATGGCTGTAGCCACCTTGAATAATCAATGCAATTTCAAAGGCACCAAAGCCTTGGTTTCCTTTGCTTAAGGTTGATATGGTATGGTCGTAACTAAACATAATCCGACTGTTTCTGTAATCGTATCCTGCCGCTAAAATAACCGCATCTTTGTTGCGTAAAAAACCGCCCAACAATACGTTGCTTGTTTCCAATTCGGTGGCGCCACCTGTATTAATATGCAACAACGAACCTAATACCAACTCGCTGGCTTTTTTATTGGTGGTATAGTATAGCGACGGGTTTATTATTAATCGATCGTTGGCTTTGTACGAGGCTTCAATATGCCCAATGGGCCGAATGCCACGTTTTACTGAAGCACCATAAAACGACTCCACCGGTTGATTGATGTGTTGCGCCGCCATCGACGCTTTTAAATAGAAATTATTGTTGTTGTAAAACGAATAATTAATACCTGCGTGCAAATCCATATACGACGTTTTCTGACGGGTAAAATCTTCTTGGTTGTCTACACTTGAGTTAAACGAAAATTCATCCCATTGAACATCAAACGTCAACTTGCTGAAATCAACACTTCGCTGATTATTCGAAATACCCATCCCTAACGATAAACTGCTTTGTTCATTCAACAAAACATGATAGGCTAAATTGGCTTGTATTTTGGTTAAGGCTAAATTGCCATTACCGGCTACATCGCGCCACATAGCCAAACCGGCCCCCAACCAACTGGTTTCCCACTTGTTGCGCATAATGCCAAAATCGGCAAAGGCACTGAAGGTATTGTAAGGCACAGGAATAGTTCCACCCTGATTGCGAAACTGCAATCCGGCACGCCAATCTTTATCTTGCAATAAACCCGTATTAGCCGGGTTCAACAACATCGGGGCATTGTAATACTGCGAAAAATGTAAGTCTTGTGCTTGTGTTGTTGAACCAAGCCAACAAGCAGCCAAACAAAAAGCGGAAAGAAGAATTCGTTTCATGGTATTTGTTTTAAAAACGCCAATTATTTTAATAAAGTAATATTTCCTTTTTTAAAGGCTTTTGAACCATCAAAGAACGTTACATCAAGGGTGTAGGCAAACGCATCCATCTCTTGCAATGTGCCTTTGTAAATGCCATTCCATCCATCTTGTTTGCGCGTCGATTCAAATACTTTTTCGCCCCAACGATTATAAATGCGGAACAACATTTTTTCAATGCCATAGCCTTTTACATACACTACATCGTTTTTGCCATCGCCATTGGGCGAGAAACCGCTAGGTACATCCACCAACGGAATTACTATACCACGAACGGGTTTGCACGTGGTATCGATGCAACCATACTGATTGGTAACGGTCAAGCATACATTATAGGTGCCGTCTTTATCGTAAACATGCACGGGGTCTTTAATAGTATCTGAGGTGCCATCGCCAAAGTCCCATAAATACTGTGTGGCGCCTACCGATAAATTAGTAAAGCTGTTCGGTGTATTCGGTTGTGGTGGATTAGGGAACCAACTGAAGTCGGCCACCGGCGATGGAAATATGGTAATTACTTTGGTAGCAGTATCGGTTAAATTACACGTGTTCGGATTTCCCGTAGTTAAATACACCGTATAGGTGCCTACTCCGGCATACGCATGCGATGGGTTCGCCGTACTCGATGTGCCACCGTCGCCAAAGGTCCATGCCCATGTTAAGGCATTGCTCGATTGATCGGTGAAGTTGATGAGAGCGGGCATACACACCGAATCGGGACAAGCAAAAGCGGCTGTAACCACATTCGCCGTAAAGTCGACGACTTGTGTTACCGTCTGCGGACTATTACAAGCCGTTGTGTCAATCATGGTTAATGTGATGGTATAAGTATTGGCACCGGGGTAGCCATGTTGCGGTGGGTTCGCACCAGTGAACGATGTGCCATCGCCAAAATTCCAAACATAGGTAGTGCCTGGACTAATGCTTCCGGGAACGTGGGTACTGTTGTTGGCTAATGTAATTGTAAATGGTCCGCACGAATCAATTTTGGTAACCGTAAACGCCGGAAAAATAGAATCGGCTTTAATTACAATCACTATAAATGCGGTATCGGCCGATGCCGTACAACCGTTCGGGTTAGATGCAATTAATGAGCAAGTGTAGGTGCCGGCGGTGGTATAAATAT
>JBIKQE010000066.1:0-9735 GCA_044349815.1 Chitinophagaceae bacterium
ATTCAGCACCCGTCGTGCTTTCCGCGGCTACAAGGTAGCCTGCTACAATCACGGCTACCATGCATCGTCCGAAGCATCCTTCATCTTTTTTCCTAGGCTACCAACTCAAAATACAACAGCGCAACGGCGGCCGCCGTCATAATGCCTAAGGCCAAAAAGCCCAACACATTGTCGCGTCGCGTATTGGTGAACTTCCCCATGATACGCGGATTGTTGGCAATATGTAAAATAATACCAATCATCACCGGTGCGGTGAGTCCATACAAGATGGCCGTATACACCAAGGCTTTCACCGGCGATAAGCCAATGTAGTTCATGCATAAACCCACCAACAACGACAGCGCAATAATCATGTAAAACGACCGCGCTTCGTGGAATTTTTTATCTAAACCAAGTTCCCATCCAAAGGTTTCGGCCGCTATAAACGATAAGGAACCACTCAATACCGGGATGGCAATTAAACCCGTGCCAATAACACCCAAGGCAAATAAAATGTACGCCGCCGAACCGGCCAAGGGCTTCAAAGCTTGTGCCGCTTCCTCCACCGTATTAATTTGATGAATACCCGCCGGATACAAAACCGAACCCGCCGTGAGGATAATAAAATACATCACCACACCCGATACCCCCATCCCAAAATCAACATCTTTATCGATGGCCCTGATCAGCTTCTTATTCACCATCAACTGCTTTTTGTGTTGTTTTAATTCTTCCACCTCCACCGAGGCTTGCCAAAAAAACAAATACGGCGAAATCGTAGTGCCTAAAATACCCACTAAAATGGCTAAGAACGAGGCATCCCAATGCAAGGTGGGAATAATGCTCGCTTTTAAAATGGCCACCACATCTTGCTTCACTAAAAACGGCACCACCAAATACACCAACATTACAATGCAGAGGTATTTCAGCACATTGGCCATTTTTTGATAAGGCAAATAAATAATCAAGCCCAACAACAACAAGGTAAAAAACACACTAAAATACATGGCATCTACCGCCGGAAACAATAAATGCCCAACAGCGCCCATCCCGGCAATATCGGCCCCGATGTTCATTACAATGGCGGGCGTGCTGAACAACAACATTCCCCATAAAACAGAACGCGGGTAATAGGCCTTCAAGGTGCCTGTTAATCCTTTTTGCGTAATCAATCCAATACGAGCACACATTTGTTGAATGGTGGCCATCAGGGGTATAGTAAGCCAAACGGTCCATAAAGTAGACAACCCATATTGGGCACCCGCTTGCGAGTAAGTAGCAATCCCCGACGGATCGTCGTCGCTAGCCCCCGTTACCAAACCCGGTCCGAGCTTCTTTAAAAACAACAAGACCTTATTTTTTTTGTGGTTCACCATGTATTGTTGTAAAAATACGATGAATTAAGCCACTGCGTCAATTTGTCGGAATAGCCTACCTTGGCAAATTATTTGCAATAGACGTTCCGTACAACGGAAAAAATTAAACTTATGAACGATCAACAGCACGAACAACAAGCTCCCGACGAGTTAAACCCCATAGAACCCACCGAAACGCCGCAAGCCGAAACTCATTCTGAAAGTGACGAATTGACAAGCGAAACGCCCGATGAAGCGACAAAGCTTCAGAATGAAATTGCCGAATGGAAAGATAAATATGCCCGTTTAATGGCCGATTTTGAAAACTTCAAGAAGCGTTCGTACAAGGAAAAAGCCGATTTAATTCAAACCGCTGGTAAAGACGTGATTGTAAGCATGCTCGATGTGCTCGACGATTCGGATCGCGCCGAAGCCCAAATAGCTCAATCGACCGATATGGAAGCCCTCAAAGAAGGCATGCAATTGGTGTTCAATAAATTGCGCAATACCTTACAACAAAAAGGCCTCAAAGCCTTTAACAGCAAAGGCGAAGAGTTTGATGTTGAAAAACACGAAGCCCTCACCGAAATTGTAGTGCCCGGTATGGAAGGAAAAGTAGTTGATGAAATGACCAAAGGATATCTCTTGAACGATAAACTCATTCGCCATGCCAAAGTGGTAGTAGGCAAATCGAACGACGCCTGAATTAAGCCCCTCAAAGCTTGGTGGAAACGCAATACCCCAGGCAACTAAAAAGCCCATTATGAAACGCGATTTTTACGAAATATTAGGTGTATCGAAAAGCGCCTCGGCCGACGAAATTAAAAAGGCCTACCGCAAAGTAGCCATGCAATACCACCCCGATCGAAACCCGGGGAATAAAGAAGCCGAAGATAAATTTAAAGAGGCCGCTGAAGCCTACGAAGTACTCAGCGATGCCCAAAAGAAACAACGGTACGACCAATACGGACACGCCGGTATGGGTGGCGCCGCCGGCGGCGGCTATGGCGGTGGTGGCTTCGGCGGTATGCGCATGGAAGATATTTTTGAGAACTTCGGCGATGTATTTGGCGGCGGCGGTGGTGGTGGCTTCGATAGTTTCTTTGGTGGACAACAACGGAGCAGAACACGCGGCACCGGTGCCCGTGGTTCCAACCTCCGCGTTAAAGTAAAACTCACCTTCGAAGACATGCTGAAGGGCGTGCACAAAACCATCAAGGTAAAAAAATATGTGCGGTGCGAAACCTGTACCGGTAGCGGCGCCAAAGATAAATCGTCGGTGCAAACGTGTGGAACTTGCCAAGGCGCCGGACAAGTAAAACGAGTTCAGCAAACTTTTTTAGGACAAATGCAAACCGTTACTACGTGCCCTACGTGTAATGGCGATGGCCAAACCATTACCGCCAAGTGCGGTTCGTGTAAAGGCGAAGGCCGCGTGTATGGCGAAGATACCATCAGCATCGATATACCCGCCGGTGTGCAAGAAGGCATGCAACTGAATGCCAATGGCAAAGGGAATGTAGGCGAACGCAATGGTGCCCCCGGCGATTTACTCGTACTCATTGAAGAAGAAAAACATGCCGACCTGATTCGTGAAGGATTGAATGTGTTGTACGAATTGCATATTTCCTTCCCCGATGCCGTAATGGGCTTGGATGTGGAGGTACCTACCATTGGAGGGAAAGCAAAAATTAAGATACCAGCCGGTACACAAGGCGGTAAAATATTGCGTTTGAAAGGCAAAGGCTTCCCAAGCGTGAATAGCTACGATAAAGGCGATCAACTCATCAACGTGAATGTATGGACGCCTCAACAAGTAAGTGCCGAGGAAAAAGCGATACTAGAAAAGTTGAAGAGTTCAGCCAATTTTAAACCCAATGCGTCGAAGTCGGATAAGAGTTTCTTCGATAAAATAAGAGAAGCCTTTAGTTGAGCGACTTAGACGGGGAATGAAACAGACGATGAGTCCGCCTCTGGCGGATAGCCCCGACTGTAGTGGATACCCCGCATCCGCCTCTGGCGGAGCGGAGTAGGAACGAAAGGCGGGAAGGTAGCTGAAGAGTGATTCGATGTTGCGCTTCAAAAAAAAAGCGACCGTTTCCGATCGCTTTTTTAATTGATTTAATTGACTGAGTTAGTTACGAATCGACATTTCGTCCATCAAGTAACGTCCACCCAATACTTTATCCATAACCCACATAATATAGCGGATATCGGCGCAAATAGTGCGTTTGAAGCGGCTATCGAAGGCGATGTCGCCACTCATGGCTTCCCAGTTACCGTCGAAAGCGCAACCAATGAGTTCGCCGTTGGCATTCATAACGGGGCTACCTGAGTTACCGCCGGTGATATCGTTGTTGGTGATGAAACAGGTTACGAGGCTCCCGATTTCTTTATCGATATACGGACCGTAATCTTTGTTTTTGAGGAGTTCCACGATGTTGGGTTGTAAATCGAATTCTTTATCGCCGGCTTTGTATTTTTCCAACAAGCCTTCGGCAACCGTGTAATAGTTGTACGAAATGGCATCTTTCGGCGAGTACGATTTTACGTTACCGTAAGTTACGCGCATGGTAGAATTCGCATCGGGGTACATTTGTTTGCCTGCATTTTTTTCTAACAAGGCTCCTTGATAGGCGCGGCTCAATTCCGCATTTTCGTAATTAAAGGCATCAATTTTAGGTTGATAGAATTCCTTGTAATTGTTCATCACGCTGAGGGCGTGCACAATGGCCGGGTCGTTCATAAGTTCGGCGATGTTGGCGGCATTGCACAAGCTAGCGAAGCGGGCGCTATCGAGTAAAGCTGTTTTCGAATACACATAATCGGTATAATCGTCGAATGTTTTTTGCCAGTTTTCGGTACCGAAGCGGCCGAATACTTCCTTGGTATACACATCGGGATGCTGGGCTTTTGGCACATCTTGGTAATACATCAAGTTGAGGGCCGAGAACACTTTACGGTCGAGGGCTTCGTTCATGCCATTGAGCGATGCTTTGCGCATGAAGGCAACACGTTTGCAGAGTTTTTCGATAGAGTCGGTGCTTACTTTATCTTTCAAGGCCGATTCGATGTTGGCAAAACCCATTCCTATTTTAGTTAAGGACGGCGCCATGAAGGCTTCGCGATAAAATATTTGGTGTTTGGCATAAGGTTGGTAATCGGCATAGGCACGTTGGAAATCGGACAATACCTTTTTGCCTTTACGGTAATCGTTGTTGGCCCACTGTTGGAAGGCCGCTTCTTCTTTTTGTTTTTGTCCTAAAATATTGAGGTTTTTCAACTGCTCGGTTTGTCCAATAAAATACTTCCAATAGTTAGCAATTTGGGCGTACGACGAAGCATAGGCTAAATCGACCGCCGGATCTTTTTCCATTTCTTCGCGCATGATGGCCAAGCGTTTGTCGCGAATTTTTACAATAGCCGGGTTGGTTACATTAATACCTAAATCAACCCCATACGACGGCAAGTAGCGGGTGGTACGGCCGGGGTAACCCATAATCATGGCGTAATCGTTTTCGCGAACGCCTTTGAGCGATACGGGCAAATGATGACGAGGTTCGAAGGGACGGTTGTTGATAGAATACGGTGCTGGTTTATTATCGTTATTGGCATACACGCGGAACATGCTGTAATCGCAAGTATGGCGGGGCCACATCCAGTTGTCGGTATCGCCACCGTATTTGCCTAAATTTTCGGGGGGAACCGAAACGAGGCGGATATCGGTGAAGCGTTGGTAAACGAGTAATAAGTACTTATTGCCGGCGAAGTACGATTTTACATCGCATTCGTAGGTGCCGTTTTCGTTGGCGGTTTTGGTAATTTCTTTCGAAATTTCGTCGAGACGCGTTTCCATTTCTTTGCCATAGGCTTTACCAAGAAAGGTGTTTACGCGAGCGGTTACATCTTCGATGCGAACTAAGAACTTCACCGATAAACCGGGGCATGGTAATTCTTCGGCCAACGATTTGGCCATGTAGCCATTCATCAAATAGTTGTTTTCAACGGTACTGAGGGCGGCCACATTGCCGTATCCGCAGTGGTGGTTGGTGAGCAACAAGCCTTTGCCAGAAATGATTTCGCCGGTACAACCGCCACCAAAATGCACCACGGCATCTTTGAGCGAGCTGTTGTTGATGCTGTAAATCTGTTCGGGCGTGAGTTTTAATCCGGCCCGTTGCATGGCTTCAAAATTTTGCGAAACCAGCATGGGAATCCACATGCCTTCGTCGGCGCTGGCCACCAAGCGAGCGACCAATAATAATACCAAGAGTGTGATTTTTTTCATAAGAAGCATTCAAATGTTGGGCACAAATATACTACCTAAATGAAGGCGGTGTTTGGTGTTTTACTGAAAAGAAAGTCTTGGGTTCAACAAAAGGATTATCTTAGTGCGAATGATTACCACCTTATTGGCATCGAGAGCCAACCGCCTGTTTTTGGTATTATCGGGCATTTTTATAAGCAATGCCTTGATTGCTGAATTTATTGGGGGTAAAATATTTTCGTTGGAACGCACCTTGGGGATGGACCCGGTATCGTTTAGCTTGTTGGGCGAAGCGGGATTGTCGTTTCAACTCACCGCCGGGGTATTGTTGTGGCCGGTGGTGTTTATAATGACCGATATTATTAACGAGTATTATGGGGTACGGGGCGTGCGGTTTTTATCGTACCTCACCGTGGGTTTAATTATATTGGCCTTCGCCTCGGTGTATGGCGCCATACAATTGGTACCCGCCGAATGGTGGGTGGGTGTTAATACCGAAAAAGGGGTGCCGGATATGCAAAAGGCGTTTGCGGCCTTGTTTGGACAGGGCTTATGGATAATACTGGGGTCGATTACAGCGTTTTTAATTGGACAGCTTTTGGATGTGGCGGTGTTTCACCGAATAAAAAAATGGACGGGCGAAGGAAAAATATGGTTGCGGGCAACGGGTTCCACCTTGGTATCGCAATGGGTGGATAGTTTTGTGGTGATATTTATTGCCTTTTATATAGGTCAAGGCTGGAGCTTCCCGAAGGTATTGGCCATTGCCATGGTGGGTTATGCGTACAAATTTGTGGTGGCCTTGCTGGCAACGCCGCTTATTTATGGAGTGCATGCCTTAATTGAGCGTTATTTAGGTCATTCATTGGCCGCCGAAATGAAACAGAACGCCTTACAGGATTCCGCAGGCAATCGGGCGGATTGATTTATCTTTGGCCTCCATTAACCGATTATGGCAGCTAAGCAATTTTATTCGTTACGTGTGCGCGATATTCGTCGCGAAACCGACACCTGTGTTTCAGTAGCATTCGATATTCCAAGCGAAGATCGCGCCGACTTTCAATTTGAGGCAGGTCAATACATTACCTTCAAACAAACAATTGGGGGCGAAGAACTCCGTCGTTCGTATTCCTTATGCAGTGCACCGCACGAAGGAGAATGGCGTGTGGCCATTAAAGCCGTTGAGGATGGGCGTTTTTCGGGATGGGCGAATACGGCCTTGAAGGTGGGTGATGTGTTGGAGACCATGCCCCCCATGGGGAATTTTGTTTATAAGCCGAATGCTTCGTTGGCGCGCCATGTGGTAGCGTTTGCAGCAGGCAGTGGCATCACGCCCATGATGAGCATTATGAAAACGGTATTGGCGGAAGAGCCTAATAGTCGTTTTACTCTTATTTACGGTAACCAGCGGGTGGCTTCGATTATTTTTAAAGAAGAAATTGAAGCGTTAAAAAATAAATACACCGAGCGCTTGCAGGTGATTCATATTTTAAGCAGAGAGAAGCTAGAAACCGATTTGCATTGCGGCCGTATATGTTGCGAAAAATGCGACCAGTTGTTTGGTACTTTATTGTCGTTAAGCGATGTGGATCAATATTTTATGTGTGGGCCCGAAGCCATGATTTTAGAAGTAAAAGATTGGTTGGTCAACAAAGGCGTTTCGGCCGATAAGGTGAAGTTTGAATTATTTAGTTCCGATTCGGCGAAGCAACAAAAAGAAGCTTACAAAAAAGAGCACGCTGCCGATGCCGGTAAAATGAGTCGCATTACCATTAAAGTAGACGACCGCAGTATGGAATTCGATTTAGCGTTTGCGGGCGATACTATTTTAGATGCGGCCTTGAAACAAGGTGCCGATTTGCCCTTTGCTTGCAAGGGTGGCGTATGCTGTACTTGTCGCGCCAAAGTAGTAGCCGGTTCTGTAGATATGGAATTGAACTATGCCTTGGAACCCGACGAAGTAGCGCAAGGTTTTGTACTTACGTGTCAGGCCCACCCCACCAGCGATCGCGTGGTGATTGATTTCGATGCACGTTAATTTCTATTTTACCGTATGATACAATCGACCCGTGGCATTGTACTTCGTTCGGTGAAATACGGCGAAACAAGTTTGGTGCTTACCGTGTACACCGAACATTTTGGTATTCAACATTATTTAGTACAAGGGGTTCGAACCGACAAAAAAGGCGGTGGGAAAGCCAACTTATTGCAACCAAGTTCCTTGCTCGATATGGTAGTGTATCATCAGCCCGGCAAGAACTTGCAACGTATTAAAGAATTCAAGGCGGCGTATTTATACCAAGGTATTCAATTGGATGTGCTCAAAAATTCGGTAGCCTTGTATATGGTAGAATTACTGTATCGCACCTTAACCGAAGAAGAGGCTCACCCCGATTTATTTTATTGGATGTATGAATCGTTCATGCAACTCGATGGGTACGATGCACAGCAAGCGGCCAATATGCCGTTGGTGTTTAGCGTGGCTTTGTGCCAACGCTTGGGGTTTGGTTTACAAGCCCTTGCCTACAAAGTAGGCGATGTATTTGATATAGAAAATGGATGCTTTTTAATGTATGCCGATAGTGCGCATGGCGATGTAAGCAATGCCGATGAAGCCGCCGTGTTGCATGCTTTGTTGGAACAAGGACCTTTATTTAAATCGAATGGAGAGCAACGGTTTCAATTGTTGCAATTGTTGGTGCGGTATATTCGAAGGCACCACCCCGATATGAGCGAACTGCGCAGTGTGGCGGTATTGCATGCAATATGGCGGTAGTAGCCCGTTTGTTTGAAAACAAATTACGATGGGCTTCATGCCGGCATCGTACCATTAATCTTCTTTTTTCTGTTGCTTATCGAAATGGCGCAACAAAGCCGGGAGTATCGTTAGGTTCGTCATCATGGCCAAGAACAAGGTAAGCGCTGTTAAATACCCCAAGGCTTTGGTGCCATCAAACTGCGATACCAAGAACACCACAAAACCGGCAGTTAAAATAAGGGAAGTATAAATAATACTCAAGCCTGTTTCGCGAATGGTGGCTTTTACTGTATCGGCAACATGGTAATGATACACCGGTAAATCTTGTTTGTAATTCACCAAAAAGCGAATGGTAACATCAATGGCAATGCCCAAAGCAATACTGAATACCAGTACCGTGGAAGGCTTTAGCGGAATATGCGCGTGCCCCATTACCCCGGCAGTAATCACCAAGGGAATAGTATTGGTAATAATTGAAATAATAACAATTCGGGTATTGCGAAACAAGAAAGCCATACAAGCAATTATCATCAAGAGGGCTAATAATAAACTGTCTACCAAACTGTTGATAATAAACTTGCTTCCTTCTAAAAATACCACCCCGGTGCCGGTATAGGTCAAGGTATACCGACTCGTATCGAAAATACCATTGGCTTGTTGTTGAATACTATCGAGCAAGCTAGGCAAAACAGCCGAACCCACATCGGCCATGTTCACACTGATGCGCACATAACGACGGGTACTATCGGTAAACGAACTCACCAAACGCGACATAGTGGTGTTACTACCGGGCTCCGCTTTCATTTTTAAATACGGTAATAAAAAGGCCACATCAAAACCGTTCGGAACGGCATAGCTGTTGCTGTCGCCATCGTAATAGGCTTGGCGGGCAAACTTGATGGCTTCTACCATCGATAAGGGTTTCGACAAAGCGGGGTATTGTTGCAATACGTCGGCTAATTCATCGATCTTTTTAATAGTTCCTAAGGAAGTGGCTCCCGATTTTTTGCGCGTATCCACTACAATTTCTAATGGAATAACCCCCTTGAAATTCGATTCAAAATACTTTAAGTCGGTATACAATTTATCGTCTTTCGGTAAATCGTCTACTACATGTCCTTCGCTTTTCAACCGCAACATACCCCATACCGAAACCACCAACAACGCACCCCAAAAAATATAAATCCATTTGCTATGGTTCATTACCCACCCTTCAAAGCGTTGTAACCATGCGCTAAGCGATTTGCTTTCAAGGTACCTCATATGCCGTTCTTTGGGTGCCGGTAGGTAACTAAAAATAACTGGTATGGCAAACAACGATAAAAAGAAAACGGCAGTAATACTCAAGCCCGATACCAACCCAAATTCTTTCAACA
>JBIKQE010000287.1:0-2779 GCA_044349815.1 Chitinophagaceae bacterium
CGTTTTTGCTTCGGAACCAGCGTGAGCGCACAATGTGTTTAGTGCCATTGCGTGTGGTGTAGTTTAAATAAGGATCTATATTGATTCGTTGTCCTTGGTTTTTATTAACGGTTGTAGACGAATCGGCCAGGCCGCCAAAGGGCTGTAAGTATTTTGAATTGTTGCTGTCGGGTTGCCAAAAGAAGAAGGTTTGGCTTTTGTTTAATTGTACATTGGTATTTAAGCCTACAATTAAGCCGGGTATGTTTTTTACTTGGTGACGAAGATTGAGGTTGGTTCGCACCCTGCGATTTAAATCGCCTTGTAAGTAGGAGTCTTCGGCAAACCATGCGGAACCTAATACCACGTCGGTATTCCCAAATTTTTGCGCATGCATGAAATATCCACCTTGGAACATGGGTTGTTGTTTGCCCCACCATTTCCACGACAGGTCGGGCGGGTTGCCATACATGCCATTGTACAACATCACTTTGGTTCTGGGTTTTGAACGCGCAAAGCCTGTGCGAAAGTTGATAACGCCGTTTAGGGCCGAAGAGCCATATAAGGAAGACGCGGCACCTTTTAGAATTTCTACCTGTTCGCAGTTTTCGAGGGGGAGGAAGTCGAGTTTGGCATCGCCGGCATCGCCCGTCATTAAAGGCATATCGTCTACCAAAACCAATACCCGGCTGCCTGCACCATAGCTCCAGCCCGATCCGCCCCGAATATTGATTTGATTTTCAACTACATCTACACCCGGAACGCGTTGAAGGGCATCGTCCATGGCATTATTGCCCTGACTTAGAATAAGGCGGGGTTTTACCACTTCGATGGATACAATTTCTTCGGCGGCTCGTTTTTCGAAACGGCTGCCGCTTACGGTAACCAAGTTGAGTTCTTTGGCGGTAGCCACTAGTTCAATGTCTTTTTTTAGTTCTTTTGCTGAAATAGTAACTTGTTGAATTTGGGTTTTGAACCCTGTATAGGAAACACTCAGCGATTGTTCGCCCACCGGCAAATTCAGTTTGTATTGCCCGTTGGCATTGGTTTTAGTGCCGTATTTGCCCGAAAAGACGGTTACGCCAATTAGGGGTTGATGATCTTGTGCTGCCGTTACTGTTCCTGATATTTCGCCGGTTTGAGCATGGAGCGAAAAAATGGTTAAAAGGGATAGTAAAATGGAAAGAACTGTTTTTGCCATGTAGTAAAATGTATTATAAAAAATAAAAATAGGCTATCTTTATCAAAATTTTACTATGAAAAAAATATTTCTACCACTATTAATGGTACTTGGTATTAGTGCCGCTAACGCTCAAACAGTATGTGTACCCGGAACGGTAACGGCGCCAAAGGCGGGTTATATTATTCCAGACAGTGCCACTAATTTAAATCATGCCTGTGTTGGCTTGCCTTACGAACAAATTATATACATTAAGGCACAACGAGACACATCTGTTGTGTTGTTTGGTTTAACACAACAAGCCCAAATTGATTCGTACGTGGTACGCAAGGCGGTAACTAATTTACCTCCCGGATTAACGGTGCAAGCAGTTCCTGGTTTTAAACCCGCATCTGGCGATGCTTCCAAGCCCAAAACGAATTTCGAGCGTTTGATTATCCCTGGCGATTCGTTGGCTTGTATTAAGATTAGTGGTACTGTGCCAACAGGAACTACTCCTCAAGTATATACCTTGGTTATTCAGGTGCGAGCGTATTTAAGCGGCCTTCCTTTGGGCTTGAAAATAGATACCTTAGCCGATATTAATTATTACTCGATTGATGTGAAGGGAACCCCCTGTTGGCCTGCTTCTGTGGGTGATGTAGCTTCATCGTTTAGTTTAGATGCACCTTTCCCTAATCCGATGTCGACGAGCATGTATGTGCCTTTCAACGCTAAAACAGCGGGAACATATAGTTTGCGTGTGTATTCGTTCTTGGGGCAGGAAGTTTATTACAGTACCATGAAGGCAACGCCGGGTTCCAATTATTTCCGTGTTGATAATCCGGGTTGGGCCAATGGCATGTATCTGTTTACATTAAGCAACAACGAGCAAACACGTTCGGGTAAGTTTACCATTCAACGATAAAAGATCATTTCCTTTTACGATAGTGGCCCTTCGGGGCCATTATTTTTTTATTGCATTAACTGTTTTAAATACACAGAAAAGCTATCGCGGCCGCATGGTGATAGGTGGTCGGGGTCTTTAAAAAATGTAGTTTCTTGGTTTTGAAATAAAGTGCGGCAATCGTGTAAATTATACGATTGGGAGGGTTTCGCTACCAACTCGTTTATGAATGCATACGCTTCGGGCTGTTGCTTTTCCAATACGTTCATGTATGAACGGGTGTAAGGGGGAACGATTACGGTTAATGGAATTTGGTGTTGGTTGCAAAAAACACGTATGCTGTCGAAATAGGGGTTTTGCGTGTGTTTAATTTGCGTGCGTTTACTAAAATGTTGATTGACCCTTTCGTTAACACCGGTTATGGTATAAGTTTGAGGCTTGCAAATGGTATTTAAATTGCCTACAGCGTCTAGATCGTTACGAGGGCTTGGACGTTTGGTGGTATGAACCGACCAATTGGCAAGCAGTCCAAGGCATTTTTTGGGGTTGTAAGCACCGCGCGGGTATTTTATGTTGTAGGCATAGGCATATTCAAACATGCGGTTTACTTCTTCGTCGCGGGTAGATGAATACAGAATATTGGTATTGGAATGATAGCTATAGGTAAGTATTATATTACGAATATTGGGGTTCAAGGTATAGGCTTGTTTTAGTATGGCATAATCTTCCTGCAT
>JBIKQE010000067.1:0-9590 GCA_044349815.1 Chitinophagaceae bacterium
TTATAATAAATCAAAACGTTTGCAATTAAAGGCGCAAAAATACGCTAATATGTTGGATGGGTTGTAGAACCAAGGCTGTTGAATTGGTTGATAGAAGGGAAAGTCGATGGGAAAATAGCCCCGGGTGCAGCGAAAAGCCCCGAAGGAACGGTGCGCGAGCGAAGGAGCGACAGCGCATGAAGGGAGCGCGGCGGACCTGAGGGCTTGCAGCGTAACACGGGACGTTTGCTGCATAGAACGATGCGGCTGCGCTTCAAAAAAAATTATTCTTTGGGCGGATTGGCAAATAGTTTTTCGCCGGCCCGAATAGGAAAAGGCATTTTATTTTCGGCGGGCGGAATGGGGCAATTGTAGCCGCCTTTGTAGGCGCAATACGGGTTGTAGGCCTTGTTGAAATCGAGTGTGATTTCGCCGTTGCGAATATCGCCGGTGCGCAAATCGATGTAACGCCCACCACCAAAGGTTTCGGTGTAATTCGTGGCATCGGTGAACGGCACAAATAAATAATCTTCGAAGCCGGGCGTGTGCATCAATTTTTCGCCGATGTACACAAAGAGGATACGTTGTATTCCTTCGTGCATGAACGCCAATCGACCAAAGAAAAAATACTTTTTTTCTACGCCGCTATGTGTTTGCATCATGAAGCCCACGGTATCGACCAAACGCTCGAAACGGGCACTGAGTTTCCAAGTGGAATCGGCTTGGTAAAACCGAAGGTGTTTTAGTTCGTTTTTACTGAGCGGACTTTTATCGTCGCTTAAAAATTCGGACTTGTATTTTTCGCGGTGTTTCGCTAGTTCGGCGGTATACGATTGCGCATAAACGGCCCCTACATCAAGCAACACTACAAGCAACCATAAAATGACCGAGCGCATTAAAATTCGCAGTTTTTCGGGGTGCGAGGGAATGGAATTACATCGCGAATATTGCCCATGCCGGTTACGAATTGCACCAAGCGTTCGAAGCCTAAGCCAAAGCCGGCGTGTTTGCACGTGCCATAGCGGCGGGTGTCGAGGTACCAATACATTTCTTCGGTAGGGATATGCATTTCGTTCATACGTTGTTCGAGTTTCTCGAGACGTTCTTCGCGTTGCGAACCACCAATAATTTCGCCAATGCCGGGGGCGAGAATGTCCATTGCCGCCACGGTTTTACCGTCGTCGTTTTGACGCATGTAAAAGGCTTTGATGTCTTTCGGGTAATCGGTAACAATCACCGGTTTTTTAAAATGCTTTTCAACAATATAGCGTTCGTGTTCGCTTTGCAAATCGATTCCCCACGATACATCGTATTGGAATTTCTTTTTCTTGTAGGCTGGCGAATTCAATAAAATATCGACCGCTTCGGTATAGGTAATGCGCTCGAAATTATTGGCCAACATGAATTCGAGTTTCTCTTTGAGTCCCATTTCAGCACGTTCGTTCATGGGCTTTTGGGCTTCTTCTTCGGCAAGTCGCTTGTCGAGGAATTCAATATCATCGGGATGCTTTTCCATGGCGTAGCGAATCACATACTTGAGCATGTTTTCGGCGAGGTCGGCATTGTCTTTCAATTCGTTGAAGGCCACTTCGGGTTCAATCATCCAGAACTCAGCGAGGTGGCGAGCGGTATTGGAATTTTCGGCGCGGAAGGTGGGGCCGAACGTGTACACTTTACCCAAGGCGAGTGCCGCGAGCTCCGCTTCCAATTGGCCGCTTACGGTGAGGTTGGTACTGCGTCCGAAGAAATCTTGGGAATAATCCACCTCGCCTTGTTCGTTGCGGGGCAATTTATTCATATCGAGGTTGGTAACCCGAAACATTTCGCCGGCACCTTCGGCATCGCTGGCCGATACAATAGGCGAGTGCATGTAAATAAAATCTTGTTCTTGAAAGAAGCGGTGGATGGCAAACGACAAGGCGTTGCGCAAACGAAAGACGCTTCCAAAGGTATTGGTACGAAAACGCAAGTGGGCGATTTCGCGCAAAAACTCCAAGCTATGTTTTTTAGGTTGAAGCGGGTATTTTTCGGGGTCAGAATCGCCTAAAATCGTAACCGATTCAGCTATAAGCTCAATGGTTTGTCCCTTGCCGCTCGACGCTACAATTTGTCCGGTGGCTTCTATGCAGGCACTGGTGGTAATGCGTTTCAAAATAGCCTCATCGAGGTTATTAAAATCGACCACCACTTGTAAATTGGTATTGGTACTGCCGTCGTTGAGAGCAATAAATTGGTTATTTCGAAAGGTTCTTACCCAGCCTTTTACCGTGGCGGTATAGTTCACCTGCCCCGAGGCAATCATTTGTTTTATGGTACTAGACATAGGGTGCAAATATACCCTTCGCAACGGCATTCGCGCTTTACAGAAGGGGAATTTATAACATTTCGTTGTAGTAAAGCCCGTCTCAAAACCCTATATTTGCGTCCGCATGCGCCCAATTATTATCCTTTTACTGGTCATTTTGGGAACCGCTTCGTGTAAAAACAGCTTCGAAACGGTTCAAAAAAGCAAAGACTACGAATACAAGCTTACCAAAGCCGACGAGTATTTTAATAAAAAAGAATACACCAAGGCCAATACCTTGTACGACGAATTGTTGCCTATTTTCAAGGGTACCAAGAAGTTTGAGGGTATGTATTATCGATATGCCTACACGTTTTTCTACAATAAAAACTATTTACCCGCATCGTACCATTTTAAAAATTTCACCGATTTATTTCCAAAATCCGACAAAACGGACGAATGCGAATATATCAATAGCTTGTGCTTGTTTAAAATGTCGCCCAATTACCAGCTCGATCAATCGAACACCGTTAAATCGATTGGCGAAATGCAAGAATTCATCAACATGCACCCTGAATCGGACAAATTGAGTCAGGCCAATGCCATGATTGACCAATCGCGCGAGAAACTAGAGCAGAAAGACCGTTACAGTGCTGAATTGTACTATAAAATTAAACAGTACAAAGCCGCTACCATAGCCTTTGAGAACGTTATTCGAAAATACCCCGATTCAAAATTCAGCGACTATTATCATTACATGATTATCATGGCCTATTACCGGTACGCCGGCAACAGCATCCCCGAAAAACAAGCAGAACGCTTTAGTCGGGTAATTGGCGACATCACCGATTTCAAGGAAAAATTCCCAAAAAGTAGCTATTTATCTGAAATTCAAAAAATAAATGGCTTATCTTCGCAATCCCTCAAAAAACTGAGCAAGTTATGAACAACAAAAAACTCCTAATTAATACCACTAACCCGAGCTTAGAAGCCCGTAATTTGGCTGAAATTCAGAGTAAAACCGGTAATATTTACGAATCCATTGCCATTGTTGCAAAACGTGCCAACCAAATTAATAGCCGCATTAAGGAAGAGTTGCACCGCAAACTCGAAGAATTTGGTAGCGTAAGTGATAACCTCGAAGAAATCAACGAGAACAAAGAGCAAATCGAAATCTCGCGTTTTTACGAGCGTATGGCCAACCCCGCCATCCAAGCCACCCAAGAATTATTGGCCGACAAAATTTACTTCAAACGTCAGGAAAAAGACGCTTAATCTTTTTTATAAAATTAAAAATCCCGTTCTCGCACGAACGGGATTTTTTTTAGTCTAAAACTAGCGCATCGCTTTTTTGCCCGTAACTTGCAACCGTTTAATGAACGACATTCGCGCATACTTAAAAGAAGAACTCCAACACTTCGAAACCACCTTCAACCAAGCCGTGGCCAGTCGCGTTTCCTTGCTCGATCACATTATGAAATATATTGTGAAAACCAAGGGCAAACAATTGCGTCCTATGTTCGTGTTGCTGTCGGCCAAATTGTTTGGCAATGTTAACGAAGGCACCTACCGGGCCGCCTCCTTGGTGGAACTCTTACACACTGCCACCTTGGTGCACGACGATGTGGTAGACGATGCCGATAAACGTCGCGCTTTCTTCTCCATCAATGCCCTTTGGAAAAATAAAATTGCCGTATTGGTGGGCGATTATTTATTATCGAAAGGACTCCTCCTCTCGCTTAACAACAAAGATTTTCGCACGCTCGAGATATTAGCCGAAGCTGTGCAAGACATGAGCGAAGGGGAACTATTACAAGCGGAAAAAGCCCGCCGACTCGACATCACCGAGGATGTCTATTTCGATATTATTCGTCGAAAAACGGCCGCCCTCATCTCCTGCGCTTGTGCCGCCGGGGCTTACTCGGTTGAGAAAAACGAAGACCACGCCACCGCCCTCAAACAATTTGGCGAAAAAGTGGGGATTGCCTTTCAAATCAAAGACGACCTTTTCGATTATGGCAAAGAAGATGTGGGCAAACCAACCGGCAACGACATTCGGGAAAAGAAAATGACCTTGCCCTTGATTTACACCTTAAATCATTGCGATTCAGCCACCCGAAAAAAAATCATCAACATTTACAAGAACGCCCACAAACGCCGCAACGAAATCGATTTTATTTTGCAGGCCGTACATACCCACGGTGGCATTCGCTACGCCGAAACACGCATGGAGCAATACATTCAAGAGGCTTTCGCCGTATTGCAACCCTTCCCCGATTCGGAAGCCAAAACCATGTTGTTGCGTTTGGTCAACTTCAGTATCGAACGTAAATATTGATATGGTATACTGATTTTTATCACGCCCCATTCAGCATGTGGCGTGTACTTTTGCTCCCTAACATAAAAATACATGGCTCGGAAAATTACTATATTGGGTGCCGGATTGGTAGGTTCGTTATTGGCTGTACTGCTGCAAAAACGCGGCTACGAAGTGAGCTTGTTTGAACGCCGTTCCGACATGCGACGCGCCAATCTCTCCGCCGGTCGTTCCATCAACTTGGCCATGAGCGTGCGCGGCTGGAAAGGCCTCGAACTAGCCGGTTTGCGCGAAGCGATTGAAGAAATTGCCATCCCCATGTATGGTCGTAAAATTCATAACCTCGATGGCTCATCGCCTTTTCAAGCCTATGGCAAAAACAACGAAGCCATCTATTCGGTAAGTCGCGGCGAACTCAACCGCAAATTGATGACCTTGGCCGAAGCCTCCGGAGCAAAATTGTTTTTCGAACACCGCGCGACTGATGTTGACATTAAAAAAAATATTGTCACCTTCGAAACGCCGAATGGAGAAGTAATTCAAAGCGATCATGAAATTATTATCTCGGCCGATGGCGCGTTTTCTGCTTTGCGCAATGCCTACATGAAAACCGATCGGTTCAACTACAACCAGTTTTACATCGAACACGGCTATAAAGAATTAAGCATTCCTCCCGATGCCGCCGGACAATTCAAACTCGAAAAAGAAGTACTCCATATTTGGCCACGCAAAAATTTCATGATGATTGCATTGCCCAATATCGACGGCACGTTCACCTGCACCTTGTTCTTCCCGTTCGAAGGTCAACCCTCGTTCGATAGCGTACGCACCAACGAGGAAGTAAGGGCCTTCTTCAACGAGCAGTTCCCCAACGCGGTGCCGCTGATGCCAAACTTATTGGAAGAGTACCAACAAAATCCAACCGCCTCCCTCGTTACTGTAAAATGCTACCCGTGGATTTACGAAGATAAAAGCATGCTCATTGGCGATGCGGCCCATGCCATTGTGCCTTTTTATGGACAAGGCATGAACTGCGGGTTCGAAGATTGCTGGTATTTCATTCAAATTCTCGACGAACATCCGAACGCCAGCTGGGGCGAAATTCTGAAAAAATACCAAGATGCGCGCAAGAAAAATGGCGATGCTGTAGCCGATTTAGCCTTGGCCAATTTCATCGAAATGCGCGACAAAGTAGCGGAGCCATCATTCCTCGAACGCAAAAAAATCGAGAAGGATTTAGGCCTCATGTTCCCTGGCATTTTTAACTCGGTATACGAAATGGTATCGTTCTCGCAAACGCCATACGACACCGCCATCCGCTCGCAAAAAGCGCAAGACAAACTCCTCGAACGCATCATGCATGAAGGCGATTTCTACACCCTCCGCAACGAAGAAAGTTTCCAAAAGAAACTAGCCGCTTGGATGAGCGAATACGAAGACGACATCGCCGCGATTGCATAAAAACAATCGTTCCCAAACATCGCACCCACTCTCCCTCCCGCACTGTTTTTTGGGCGTGCCACCCGTAGGCAGCGCTTCCGCATTCGCTCTCGCGCTTGCCTACGGCTGTCGGGCTTTACGCTCCAAGTCCGCCTGAAGCGGAGCTTTCCGCTGCAATCCCTCACGCACAACCACCCGCTCACGCTCCGTTTTCGGCGCCATCTTTATGTCTTTCTTCAGCTCCGTAGGAGCGACACATCGTTAGGATTTTGTAGTTGTTGTTTGTTGTTCGATAGCTCCGTAGGAGCGACACATCGTTATTTATTTTGTTACCACCACCCAATTGCGTTTCTATTATTGTTCCACCCGCCTGAAGGCGGGCTCGTGGTTCGTTGGCGTATTATCGTTGTTTTCTATTGTTGTTCCACCCGCCTGAAGGCGGGCTACAGGCATCACACGAAATTAATTGCGGTTTCTATTTTTGTTCCACCCGCCTATGGCGGGCTACAGGCATCCCCCGTAATTAATTGCGGTTTCTATTATTATCTGTCCTGTGGCGGTCTTTTTAATTGGCTATGTTGATGGCTGTTGAGCTCCGTAGGAGCGACATATCGTTAGCAACACATCGTTTATGCACAACCCCAAAAAGCTCCGTAGGAGCGGCACATCGTTAGGATTTTGTAGTTGTTGTTTGTTGTTCGATAGCTCCGTAGGAGCGACATATCGTTAGCAACACATCGTTTATGCACAACCCCAAAAAGCTCCGTAGGAGCGGCACATCGTTAACAACACATCGTTTATATACAATCCCAAAAGCTCCGTAGGAGCGACACATCGTTAACAACACATCGTTTATATACAATCCCAAAAGCTCCGTAGGAGCGGCAAATCGTTAGTATTGGGTAATTGTTGTCTGTTGTTCAAAAGCTCCGTAGGAGCGACACATCGTTAGCAACACATCGTTTATATACAATCCCAAAAGCTCCGTAGGAGCGGCAAATCGTTAGTATTGGGTAATTGTTGTCTGTTGTTCAAAAGCTCCGTAGGAGCGGCACATCGTTAACAACTCATCGTTTATGTACAATCCCAAAAGCTCCGTAGGAGCGGCACATCGTTAACAACACATCGTTTATATACAATCCCAAAAGCTCCGTAGGAGCGGCACATCGTTAGCAACACATCGTTTATGCACAACCCCAAAAAGCTCCGTAGGAGCGGCACATCGTTAACAACAAACAACATCTATCCGTAACAACGTATCGCTCCTACGAAGCTAATTTGGAACGAATAACACCACGAAACAAAATCAACCAATTTCCAAACAAAAAAAAACCGGCCTATTCCTAGACCGGTTTTCCAAATGTACTTTCAATTCAATTAAAACATCTCAATGCCATTGAAGAAAAACGCCGCTTCAATACGCGCATTCTCATCGCTGTCACTACCGTGAACGGCATTTTCACCAACACTCGCAGCATATAACTTACGCAATGTGCCTTCAGCCGCATCAGCCGGATTGGTTGAACCAATCAAGGTGCGAAAATCGGCCACCGCATTGTCTTTTTCTAATACAGCCGCTACAATCGGACCACTGCTCATGAAATCGCACAACTCGCCATAAAACGGACGAGCACTGTGTACAGCATAAAACTCACCGGCTTTAGCTGGGCTCAATTGCGTCATACGCATGGCTTTAATACGAAATCCGGCCGCATTGATTTTTTCTAACATCGCGCCAATGTGGCCATTTTTAACCGCATCGGGTTTAATCATCGTAAAGGTAATATTCGACATATTTTTTGTTTTAATCAGGGCGCAAAACTACATGGACAAGCCCATTAAACGTGTGCAATTTCATAAAAACACAATTTGTTAACTACTTGCCCACAAATGAGGTTTAACATAGGCGTAAAAACGCCATTTCGTCCTCCGTATATCATTTTTTTATACTACATTCACACCTTGAATCTTAATTCCATGATTTTAAATTTCACTCCTATGAAACGATTCCTCCACGGACCTATTCCGTTCGGCCGTTCTCTAGTTATGAGCACCCTTTTTGCGGTAGTCTCATTGCTAATTACGTCGATTCGCACTTATGCACAAGCACCCTGCGATGCCACATTTACGGGCCTTCCTGCCCAAATGTGCTCCGCCGACGCCTCCAGTTTGCTCGTACCGGTAATTCCGGGCGGCACCTTCACAGGGCCGGGCATGACCGGCAGTACCTTTAACCCAACCACGGCTGGGGTAGGTACACACACCATCTCCTATGCCGTAAGCCAACCCGCCGGTGCTACGTATGCCCACTCGGTTATCCCCTATGTGGCGCCTCCTGTGGTAACCAACTTAGTTACCTTGGGCGACGACCAAATGAGTACGAGTTTCCCTATCGGGTTTAGTTTTAATTTCTATGGCAATACCTACACCCAATTCGAAATTTCTTCGAACGGATTTATCACTTTCGATTTAGCACAAAATTTATCGGGTTGTTGTCAAGGACAATTACTCCCCGATGTTACAGCACCTAACAATGTTATTGCGGGTGTTTGGGACGATTTGTATCCTCCAGGAAATGGAACTGTAGGCTATGGCTTATTTGGAACGGCTCCAAATCAGTATTTAGTTATTAGTTGGACGAACACCCCATTCTGTTGCGGTAGCACTGCTGATGTTACAACAACCATCATTTTATATGAAACATCCAATGTAATTGAAATTCATAGCTCTTTTGTAAACAGCGCCTCTCCGGCTACTATGGGTATTGAAGGTGCCGGTGGTGCAAATGGCATGGCGGTTCCAACCTTCAACCAAAGCACTATCAATATTGGTGTGCCTGAAGCCCACCGCTTCACGCCTATTGGCGCCTGCAGCTTGAATACCTCTTCGCAAACTATTACCGTTATTCAATCACCAACGGTTACCGTAAGTGCTACAAACCCTAATATTTGTCCCGGTTTATCTACCACCCTTTCCGCCAATGGCGCCAGCACCTACGTTTGGAATCCGGGTAATCAACCCGATTCGAACTACACAGTTTCGCCTACCGCCACCACTATTTATACGGTTACCGCCACTGGTGCCAATGGTTGTGTAGTGAGCGCCACGCAAACTATCAATGTATCGAATCAACTTCCTATTGCCGTTACCTCTAACCCCGCCGTATTATGCGGTGGTAGTTCGGCTACCTTAACAGCAACAGGGGCTAGTATTTATACTTGGCAGCCCGGTAACTTATCGGGGGCTTCGGTATCTGTAAGTCCGGCCACAACCACCAGCTATACCGTAAATGGTTCCGATGCCTTAGGTTGTACGGGCTCGGCTATTTTCTCTTTACCCGTTGCGGCCTTGAACAATTTAAGTATCGCGGCCAATCAAAACCCTTGTACCGACACTTTGAGTGTGGTAATTCCGGGTGGAGCAGCCGCTCCAGCCAATGGCGCCAAATATTATATTCGTGATGCAGATCCATGGGGAACTGCCAATAATACTACCGCTATGAGTGCCGTGTTTGGTGCCGCCAACTATCAAACCTTAACCTACACAACAGCGGTTCCTGCTACTGTATTT
>JBIKQE010000068.1:0-9525 GCA_044349815.1 Chitinophagaceae bacterium
TTGGGGATTTTTTGAATTTTAGCTACATCGTCGTCGGTGAGGCTATAGAGGTTGGGGATAGGTTCGTTGTATTCGTTGGTGATGTTGTAAACACCGAGGTCGTCGGCAACTTCTTCGCCAAGGTCGTATCCGGTGGGGTACATGCCTACTTGGTAAACGAGTTGTTGGTAGCGGGGTTTATAGCCGGGTTGGCCATTAACAAAGAGGCGGCGGTTAATCAGTTGGAGGGTATCGCCGGGTAGGCCAACACAACGTTTGATGTAGTTTTCTTTTTTATCAACAGGTCGGTTGTCTTGTTTGTCTTGCGGCCAGTTAAACACCATATCGTCGTTTCGTTCGATGGAAGAGAAACCCCAAATGCGTTTGTAGGGCCATTTTACAGCTTCGGAGTACGATTTGCCACCAAAAAAGGGCATGGTATGATGAACAAAGGGGATAGCGAGGGGCGTCATGGGTAAGCGGGGACCGTAGTGCATTTTGCTTACAAAGAGGTAATCGTTTACCAGTAACGATTTTTCCATTGAGGGGGTAGGAATGGTATAGGCTTCGATGAAGAATGTGCGAATGATGGTGGCGGCAACTATAGCAAACACAGCGGCATCGAGCCATTCGCGCAATACCGATTTTTTTGGTGCAGGTGTTTTAGGGGCATCTTGTTTTTTACTCAAAAAGGGAATGTTCATGTAAAATGCGTCGTTTAAGGGGAGTAAAAGTAACGTGTTGCTTGGTAATAGAATGTGAAAGTTTTGAAGAATTTCAAATGCGGGTTTTGTTGCTTGTCGTAAAAGTTCTACACCTATGATTGTTAATTAGTATAGGCTTTTATTATAAGGCATTTGAAAGTATATTTGCCATTAAAATCGGTAATTTCCTTGTTAGAAGAAATTTTTGTTGATGCGATAGAAGAAAATGCCGGGGTAAACACCGGTATTGCCCGAGGAGATTTAGCTTGGTTTGCTTTGTATACGATGCCACGAAGCGAAAAGAAAGTGGCAGATAGGCTCACCGATAAAGGGTTTTCGGTTTATTTACCATTATATACTACGTTAAAGCAGTGGAGTGATCGGCGAAAGAAAGTGCAGATGCCTCTTATACCGAGTATTGTTTTTATACAGGTGGCATTGGCGGAGTTGCCTTCGGCGTTGGCGTGCCCCGGGGTATTGCGTGTGGTACGATATTTGGGTAAGCCGGCCCGTATTCGGGATTACGAAATCAATAATCTTCGTTTATTATTAAGTGGTTCAAATTCGTTACATTTACGAGACTGTGATATCAATATTGACGCCGGGATACCTGTTCAGATAGTAAGAGGGCCTTTTATGGGTGTAGTAGGAACTTGTGTTCGTAGGCAAGGCCGCCATCATTTGGTGGTTGAAATAGTTGCTTTAAATCGTCAACTTGAGTTGACGCTGCCGGTTTCGTTTATCGAAACCAAGAGGATGCCTCCCATGCATCTATCGCCTACGGCGGTAGTACAAGCTACCTAGTGGTTTGTATAATGGGAATGTTCGGGTTGGCATGTAGTTTATGTGACTGACCTTGGCGAAGCCATGCCATGTTGAAAAAATAGACGTTGAAATAGGGGCCTTTAGTAGAATAATATCTACTTAAAAAGCCTATATTTGGTAGTAAATCGTTATTAAAATACTAATTCAAAACGCGATGCGTTGGAAAGCCTGAGTCCTCGAAGTACTTTTGTAAGCAATTAAACCCTAAAATTTTTTTATGAAAAAACTGTTATCCTCATTAACCATGTTGTTGGTTGTTTCGCAACTTTCAGCACAAGATGTTCGCGAAACATCGAACGAAATTGGATTGTCAACTGGTTTCTCTACGTATGTAGGGGATCTTGTATCGAGTAATTTTATATACTCGTTCCCGGGTTGGGCAAATGGTATTTATTATCGTCATAATTTTTCGGCTCGTGTTGCTGCCAAAGTGTTTGGTAATTACAATCGGGTGAATGGTTTTGATCATCGCGATCATAGCGATGTTATGCGTTATAATCGTAATTTAAGTTTCCGCAACGATATTTTGGAATTGGGTGTGCAAGCCGAGGTGAATTTATTTCGTTTAGGCAAGTTTAATGCCAACAATCAATCGGGTAAGCGTTACCGTATGGGAACGCCGTATGCTTTTGCGGGTGTAAACTATTTTTATCATAATCCGGAAGGTATGTACAAGGGCGAATGGATTGCATTACAGCCATTAACTACGGAAGGTGTTGATTACAATTTGCATCAGATTGCCATTCCGTTTGGCATTGGTTTTAAAATGCAACCAACCGCTCGTTTAACATTGGGTGTTGAATTCGGGTCGCGTATGACCTTTTTTGATTACTTAGACGATTGCAGTGATGTTTATCCGGATTTCTCAAAATTGCAATCTACTAAAGGTGATTTAGCGGTTGAAATGTCGTATCGTGGCGACAAGCGTAATTTTGTAACGGGCGACGCGTCGTTACCTGCTGCTGGAACAATGCGTGGGAACCCGAATAACAACGATTGGTATACCGTTACTCAATTTAGTATCGGTTACCGTTTGGGTAAAAAATAATTTAGAATTCTCAAACATATTAATGAACTGTGCCTGATGGCACAGTTCATTTTTTTAATATTATTAAAAAAAAATTTAGTTCGGATACGATCTTGATTTTAAGCCACTATGATTAAAAAAATTAAACACATTATTGCCAAGAACTTTGAAGGCTTTGTCTTCTTTTACAGGCATCTTGGCAATAGGATGTTTGCTTATGTATTGATAAATATATTAGTATCGTTGTTAGCTGGTTTTGGTTTGGCTATGTTTATACCCTTGCTTGAAATTGCCAATAACGATACCGTGGTAACCACGTCTACTAAACTAGGTAATTTAGGATTTATAATTGAGTTTTTTCAAAACTTTGGTATTGCCATTACCTTAGAATCGATTTTGTTAATCATTTCGGTGTTTTTTGTATTGAAGGCCTTGGCCATATGGCTCATGGGATATATGAATGTGATGTATAGGCAATATTTTATGCGTAAAGTGCGCCTAGAAACTATTACCGCATTAGCGGAGTATAAATACGAGAATTTTGTAAAACGCGATGCGGGTAAAATACAAAATACAATGTCGGGCGAGATTTCAAAAGTAGTTGGTGCTTATTCCAATTATACGGGCATGATGAATCAGTTCGTAACGATTGTGATTTATATTGGTTTGGCCATTTTCATGAATCCGAAGTTTGCGACATTGTTGTTAGTGGGTATTTTGCTAACCAATCTGATTTATCGGAAACCTTATAGAATTACAAAAGAGCTTTCGGAGAAAGTAACCAAGGTGGGGCATGAATATCAGCGTTATTTGATTCAGATGGTTTCGTTTTTTAAGTATTTGAATTCAAGCGGCCGGTTAAGTGAATACAGTTTGTTTTTGAAGAATAAAGTGCATGAAGTAGAAGGGTATAATAAACGCATGGGTAAGATTGGCAGTTTGTTGGCTAGTATTAGAGAACCCATGTTGATAATTGTTGTTTGTTCGGTGATATACATTGAGGTTCGATTATTAGACGGCAATTTGGGGGTTATTTTATTGAGCATATTGTTCTTTTATCGTGCGTTAAATGCTATTATCAATATTCAATCGACTTATAATAGTTATCTAGGTCAATCGGGGGCCTTATCGAATTTTACTGAGTTTTATAATTCGCTCAAAAGAGGGCGTTTTATTGATGGCGAAAGAAATTTTGTATCGTTTGAAAAGGAGATGGTTTGTGAAAATATAAGTTACCGATATAGTAAAGAAGATAAGTGGATTTTACAGGATGTCAGTTTGACTATTTCGAAAAATGAAACCATAGCTATTGTTGGTCATAGTGGTTCGGGTAAAACAACGCTTGTTACCGTTTTATGCGGTTTGCTTCGTCCAGAGAAAGGCCTGTATAAAATTGATGGGATAGAGGTAAGTCAGTTTAAGATTGATACGTTTAAAAATCGTATTGGGATAATTTCACAAGACCCTGTTGTTTTTAATGATACAGTATTTAATAACGTTAGTTTTTTTGAAGAGCCAACACCTGAAAATATTAAACGTTGTGAGGAAGCCTTACACCAAGCCAGTATTTTATCGTTTATACAAGAACAGCCATTAGGCGTGCACAGTCGTTTGGGAAATAATGGTATTAATTTAAGTGGAGGACAAAAACAACGATTGGGTATAGCGCGTGAGTTGTATAAAAAAGTAGATATTTTATTTTTCGATGAAGCAACCTCTTCGTTAGACTCAGAAACCGAGCGTGCCATTCAAAATAATATAGAAACGTTGAAAGGGCGCTACACGATTGTGTTGATTGCACATCGGTTGTCAACCATAAAACATGCTCATCGAATTGTATTGTTGAATGAAGGTCGTATTGAGCATATTGCGCCATACGATGAATTGTTGCAGAAATCGGAAACATTCCGCAATATGGTTGCTTTGCAAGATGTTTAAAGATAAGTATGTTGTTTTCGGGTAAATATGGACCTTTATTGATTGCTGAAATTGGTGGCAATCATGAAGGGGATTTTGATAAGGCGCTTGAGCAAACTCGATTGGCTATTCAATCGGGAGCAGATGTAATTAAGTTTCAGTTATATACGGGCGATACGTTGGTGTCGGCTGTTGCCGGGCCGGATAGAAATGCCCATTTCAAGAAATTTGAGCTTACTCGAGAGCAGCATATAACCTTAGCGCAAATGGTGCAAGAGGCAGGTGTGATGTACACTGCCTCGGTTTGGGATATAGCTATGATGGATTGGATAGATCCTTACATTCCATTTTATAAAATTGGTAGTGGCGATTTAACGGCCTATCCTGTTTTAAAGGCTACGGCAGAGCGGGGTAAGCCCATTATTTTATCTACCGGTTTGTCGAGTGAACAAGAAGTACTAGAGGCTGTATCTTATATACAATCGATTGATGAGCGGTATTGTTCGCCAAGCAATTTGGCCTTATTGCAGTGTACAAGTATGTATCCTATTACACCCGCCGATGCGCATTTGCATGTTATGGCCAAGTTGAAAGCTCTTACCGGTTTAACGGTGGGGTATTCGAACCATGTGGAAGGTAGCTTGGCTTTGGAAGTTGCCACTGCTATGGGGGCAGAAATATTGGAATTTCACTTTACCGATTCGCGTGAGGGTAAGCAGTTTCGCGATCATAAATTATCGTTGACGGTATTGGAGGTGCAGCAACTCATTGAACGCATTCAGGCAATTCGTATGTTGCAGGGGAGTTCAATAAAATCGGCTTTGCCCATTGAGATTGAAAACAATCATGTTGAAACTTTTCGACGAGCCGTTTATCCACTAAAGGACATACCGAAGGGGACTGTTATTACGGCTAATATGTTAACAACACTTCGGCCGAATGTGGGCATCGATGCTCGGTTATTTGAACAAGTATGTGGGAAAACATCGTTGGTTGATTTGATTAAGCATCAACCATTAATGTGGACTTATTTCGATTAGTAATCATTTATTAAGCGCTATTTTTTTATGACAGATTATTTTATTCAGCGGTTCGATTATTTTAATCATCCCCATTTTAATTCGTTTGTTGGTTCGGTGTTTTCCGATTTGGATAATATTGTTATTTATGAAGCCATAAATCGGATTGATACTGTTGTGGGTATGTATATTCAAGATGAATCAAGCATGCCTTTTTCGTCGGTTGAAAAAGCGATTCAAAAAGAAATCGATGTTATTCGTTCGTTGGTTCATCAACGAACCGATGCGGCATCGATGTTGCGAAAAGCGTTGGACACTAGTATTCAAGGAGGGTACGATTATGTTATGCGTTTGATTCAATTCAAAACGAAATCGGGGTCGGTACTTAAGATAGTGTCAAGTCCGCAATATGATGTAGACAAATTGACTCATATGCAAAAGCATGGCTATTGTGAGTATCAACTTCCTCAAACGGATGCATTCGTAAATTATTGTCAACAACAAATGGCCGAGGCGCGTGAGAAGTTTGCGGGTAGAGACGATTGGCGTGGTGCAAATTGGGAAGGCTATGATCAAACGGAAGGCTATCGATTGCTTAAGAACTATATTCTAGACCAACATATACTCGACATGGTATCGGATTATAAGGGTCGGGAAATGGAATTCAAATATATTGCTTGGGATTACAATCATCACCGTCAAACTTGGTTTAAAAATGTAAATGGTATAGAGGAGCGATCGCCTACAAATTATTATCATTTTGATGCTGAACCACATGTGGCTAAAATGATGATTTATTTGTCGGACGTAACATTGGCCGATGGACCATTTCGGTTTGTAAAAGGAAGCCATGCCTTAGGGCGCTCTCCGTTTATAATAGGTTTGCATTATACTATGGATTTTGCTATCAATCGAATGATTTCAACCGATGTAGGTTTGTTTTCACGTCATGCATTTACAACGGGTCGAGAATTGATTATGCAATTCCCACATGCCTTTATTGGTTCTACGCATTTTGGCGACGATTTGATGGTGGATTCGCCATTGTCGAGGTATTTGCTCGATAATACGGAAGTGTTTACCCGAAAAGCGGGTGCCGGCATTGTGTTTGATGGATACTTGGGTGTACATGCCGGTGGTAACCCGAGCTCGGGAGAACGATTAGCGGTGCAAATTGGTTTTATTCAGAAAAAGCCTCAATTAGGTAATAGTTCACCCAAGCAACGTTCTGTTCTATCGCGTGGCATGAAGTATATCAAAAAGAAAATTGCCGGATAAATTGTCAAACGGTATGAAGCCCTTGATAACAGTATATATAACCAATTATAATTATGGCAGCTATTTAATGCAAGCCATTGATAGTGTATTGCATCAAACCTGTCAAGATTTTGAGTTGTTGGTTATTGATGATGGTTCTACCGATAACAGCCATGCTGTAATGGCCAAGTACGAACAGCATGCCAAGGTTACGTTGATTTATCAGCAAAACAAAGGCTTGAATGCTACGAATAATGTAGCCATTGGGTTGGCTAAAGGCAAATACCTTATTCGTTTGGATGCGGATGATTTTTTTGATCCGGCTGCCTTAGGTGTCATGTCGGCTATCATGGAAAGTGACGAGGAGCTGGGTTTGGTATTTCCCGATTATCATTATGTAGATGCCAATGGAGAACGAATAGGTTCGCACCGTCGGCATATTTTCGACGATGAAGTAACATTATTCGATCAGCCTGCACATGGGGCCTGCACCATGATTCGCTTATCGTTTTTAAAAGCACTTAATGGATACGACGAGGCGTTTACTTGTCAGGATGGTTACGAATTATGGGTTAAGTTCATTACGTTCCATAAAGTAACCAATATTAGTCGGCCTTTATTTTTTTACCGACAGCATAATGAAAGTTTATCTAACAATCAATCGCGTCTTTTATCTACCCGTAAATTGATTAAAGAAAAGTTTGTTCAAACCTATTTGAAACCACTGAGCGCTTTATTGATTATTCCAATTCGTGCGCGCACGTTTGAAGATGATGAACATTGGCCTTTGGTATCGACGCACCACCATTCTGCCTTGGGCTTAAAAGTGGCACAATGTTTAAAAACGCGTTGTGCACACCAAATTGTATTGGTTACCGACTCGGCTGATTTGCAAGAGAAATTGCGTAATCAGTATGCCCATGAACCTAAAGTAAATGTTATGCTTCGCCCTGCGGAGTATGCCTCGCAACGTTCCCGAATCGATTTAACCATCGATTTGATTTTACAAGGAAACACCGATGAGGTAGACGTTGTGGGGGTTATTTCCATCGATTATCCTTTTGTTGACGAGACTGTGATTGATGAGGCTGTTGATACCCTGAATGTTTTTAAGTCGGATGCTGTAATTACCGTTACGGCCGGAAAGGGAATTTATTATCGACATAATGGCCAAACCTTGAAGCCTATTTTAGATCTTGATCAATATACGGTTTATGAACGAGAGATTTTGTATTCGGGGGTAGGCGGTGTGATGGTTTCTAGCATGTTGCATTATAAGAAGCATCATCGTATGATAGGTAATCGTGTTTCGCATGTATTGTTAGATCAACGTCAAGCGTTTGGTATTACTTCGGCATTTCAATACGAATTATTTAAAAGCCTGCAACAAAAATGATAACGACACCTATTTTAGCTTGTCCATTATGTGGCGAAACTAAGCAGGCTTTTCATTCGGAACCCTTATCGAATTTATATTCAGAAAAAATGGCCATGGTAACAGGCGAAGAGGAGTCTGTTTTATTGGCTCATTTTCACAATGTTCAATGTGTTTCGTGTGGTTTGGTTTATAAAAAAGAAGCTTATCCCGATGCAGTTATTCAATCTATATTTCGAGATGTTGTTCCTGATCATCCCAAAGGCTGGGATGTTATGTCTGGTAGGTTTACAGCTGATAATTTTTTAATTGAGTTGCATGCTTATGCCTTGGCGATAGAACAGAAGAATATTGAACAAATCAATCGGTATCGAAGAGCACTATTGTCGTTAGTGGATTCAATATACCCGCACGAGCCGAATAGTAAGTTGAAAAAACAACTGAGCGATGCCATTGAACAACAGGATATTCGTTTTATACAAGAACAAGCCCATCAATTGCATCAGGTGATGGTTCAGCCGATGCCCTTCAAACGATTTTCTGGTTTTTCAGCCCCTGAACTTTGGCAATATTTGACCATTAAATGTGGCGATGTGATCGAGTACGATGAATTGGGTTGCCCTTTATGGGGTTTGCTAGCTTATGCTAAAAGCTTGGGTGTTGATACCCAATTTGTAAAGCGTCCTGAATTAAATTATTGGAGTGAAAATTGCCGGCGGGAAGGAGTGCATTGCATTGAATGGCTAAGTCAACAGCATCGTGTTTCAGTAAAAACTTGGCAAGACAATCGAGTCGATGAAAAGAGACAATTGGTTGGTTTTTTTCAGTATTTAGATCATTTGAGTAGACCCGATTTATTTTTAGACCAAATCTTTCAACAATACAATTCGGCAGCTGTAATTTTAGATGGTATAGATGAACCAGTCTATATACAGCATTTTACGGGTTGGACGACTAAGGCATTAGAATTTGTAGCTTCTCGTTACAACAAGTTTATGCATACTGATTTCGATTTAATTACACCTTCGGGTAATAGACTATACTTGTTTACAGATAGTCGCTAAGTTTAATTTGTATGCCAACAATACCAACAGAACATACAGCAGTAGGTCAATCCATGATTGATTTTATGAGTGCGTTGTGGCCAATCAATCGAAGTATTACCGGTGATGGGATTCGCGAAACGCTGCATATGATTCAGGCTAAGCTTCCTGAATTAAACCTGATTGAAGTGCCATCGGGCACCCAGGTGTTAGATTGGATTGTGCCTGATGAATGGCGCATCGAATTAGCCCAATTAACGAACCCCGATGGAAAGGTGATTGCCGATATGGCAGTTCATAATTTGCATGTAGTGGGCTACAGTGAAGCGGTCAATAAACACCTGAGCTTGCATGAACTACAAGCGCATTTATACAGTTT
>JBIKQE010000069.1:0-9520 GCA_044349815.1 Chitinophagaceae bacterium
CGCCGTTGGTGTTTTTCAAACCGCTCAAGGCAATGCGTAATACTGCCATGGAATCGGCGGCAGTGGGGGTTGGATTGGGATTTGGATTTGGATTATTATCAGCCGTGTTCTTTTTGCAAGCAAAGAATAAGACCGTCAATAAAAAGATGGCGAGGATGGTATATTGCTTTTTCATAAATTAAAGATAACTGAAATTGTTGAATTTCAATATGTAGAGACTGGGCATGCCCAGTCTATTGGCATGCGAAGAGACTGGGCATGCCCAGTCTCTACAAAAAAAACCTGCCCGAAATACTTCGGGCAGGTTAACAATGAAAAACACAAACAAATATTAGTCTTTGATTAAACGAACACTCTGTTGGTGACCATCTTGTTCTAATTTCAAGAAGTAGATTCCTTTTGAAAGTGTGGCATTCACAGGATAAGAAATATTCGGTCTGATGTCGTTGAATTCCATCACTTTCTTACCGGTCATGTCGTACAAGATACCGGTTACAGACGATGTGTTTTCAGAGTTGATCATGATGCTGAATTCACCAGACGTTGGGTTAGGATACACTACTGTTTCAAATCCGTCGTTGGTAAGCAATTCACCCAATGGTTCTTCTGCAAGTGGACGAGCTGCACCACATGTTGTACCACATGGTCCTAAATTATCGTCGTTATGATTTGTTAGGTGTGCAGGAACAGCGGCAGGAGCTATAATCAAGGTTTGAGGATTGTTTACATTCCCTGGAGGAACGTGACAAATCACTACTTTGTTTACATTAACGTTTTTCTTGCCATTACCATATAATATCCAAGCACGCACCTCACGTGTACACATGGTGATGGTACAAGTGGATGTACAACCTGTTGGGCTTGTAACAGTTAAGGTGTAAGTAATTGAACCCGCAGCGGTTGGGGTAAATACCGGATTTGCACAGCTGGTACAACTTAAATACGTTGACGGTGACCAATTGTAGGTATAACCTGCTCCAGCCGGACTTACAACCGCATTTAATGTAGCCGATTGAGGACCGTATCCTAAATAGATATTGGTTGGAACGCCTCCGGTATAAACATTATTATTGTTGTTGTTATTGTTGCAATTACCTCCATTACCTTGATTAACGCCTAAAGAAGAAGTAATTGAACAAGTTAATGGTGAACCACCTGTAATGGTAACCACTGATGTACAAGTAGATTGATTGCCATTGATATCGGTTACCGTCATGGTTACATTGTTAGCACCAAGGTTGCTGCAGTTAAACGATGTTTTGCTGAGCAATAATGAGGCAACACCACAATTATCGGAACTTCCGTTGTTGATATTAGCTGTTGTAATGGTAGCTGTACCACCTACTAATGCTTTAGAGAAGTTTTTACATAATGCAACCGGAGCCGTATTGTCGTTTACAATCACCGTTTGGTTTTGTGTTGCAATGTTTCCTTTACCGTCGTTGTATGTCCACGTGATGGTATAAGTACCTTGTTGCGTGTATGTCAACGGACTGTTTGTTGTACCTGTGATTGTACCGGCACAATTATCAGTAGCGGTTGGAGCAGTTACGTTAGCAGAACACTGACCGGTTACGTTTGGCAACGAAGCTACGTTTGGTACAGGTGCCACGTTATCGTTCACAACAACCGTTTGGTTTTGTGTTGATGTATTGCCGTTACCATCGTTATATGTCCATGTGATAGTATAAGTACCTTGAGCACTGTATGTCAATGGATCGTTGGTTGTAGCTGTAATAGTTCCAGCGCAATTATCAGTAGCAGTTGGTGCTGTAGCTGATGCAGAACACTGACCGGTTACGTTTGGCAACGAAGCTACGTTGGCAACAGGGGCAGTAATATCATCTACTACAACAGTTTGAGTTTGAGTCGATGTATTACCATTACCATCGTCGTATGACCATGTGATGGTATAAGTACCTTGAGCACTGTATGTCAATGGATCGTTGGTAGTTGCTGTAATTGAACCTGAGCAATTGTCAGTAGCGGTTGGAGCCGTTACTGAAGCAGAACACTCACCGGTTACAGTTGACAATGAAGCTACGTCAGCCACAGGAGCGGTAACATCGTCTACAATCACTGTTTGTGTTTGAGTCGATGTATTACCATTACCATCGTCGTATGTCCACGTAATGGTATAAGTACCTTGAGCATTGTAAGACAATGGATCGTTGGTAGTTGCTGTAATTGAACCTGAGCAATTGTCAGTAGCGGTTGGAGCGGTAACCGAAGCAGAACACTCACCGGTTACAGTTGACAATGAAGCTACGTCAGCCACAGGAGCGGTAACATCGTCTACAATAACTGTTTGTGTTTGTGACGAAGTATTACCATTACCATCGTCGTATGTCCACGTAATGGTATAAGTACCTTGAGTATTGTATGACAAAGGATCGTTGGTAGTAGCCGTAACAATACCAGCGCAATTATCAGTTGCCGTTGGAGCGGTTACCGAAGCAGAACACTCACCGGTTTCATCCGATAAAGTAACCACATCAGCCACAGGTGCAGTATTATCGTCTACAATCACCGTTTGTGTTTGAGAAGATGTATTACCATTACCATCGTCGTATGTCCATGTAATAGTATAAGTACCCTGAGCATTGTATGACAACGGATCGTTGGTAGTTGCCGTAATTGAACCTGAGCAATTATCAGTAGCCGTTGGAGCGGTTACCGAAGCAGAACACTCACCGGTTACAGTTGACAATGAAGCCACGTCAGCCACAGGAGCGGTAACATCGTCTACAATCACCGTTTGTGTTTGTGTCGATGTATTACCATTACCATCGTCGTATGTCCATGTAATGGTATAAGTACCTTGAGCATTGTAAGACAATGGATCGTTGGTAGTAGCTGTAACAATACCAGCGCAATTATCAGTTGCCGTTGGAGCGGTAGCTGTAGCTGTACATTCGCCCGTAACATCGGCCAAAATAGTAACATCAGGAACTGGCGCCAATGAATCTTTAATCACTACCATTTGAGTTTGTGTAGTGATATTACCTTCAGCATCTTGATAGGTCCATGTAATTATATGAGTGCCTTGTGTTGAATAAGACAATGGGTCTGTTGTAGTACCATTAATTTTAATACCACACGTTGAAGTTGCTGTTGGTACAGTTGATACAGTCAAACTACATTGATCAAACAAATTCGTCAATATAGATTCATCAGGCACTGGTGCAGTTACATTTTGAACAATCACCGTTTGTGTTTGAGAAGATGTATTACCATTACCATCGTCGTATGTCCACGTAATGGTATAAGTACCTTGAGTATTGTATGACAATGGATCGTTGGTAGTTGCTGTAATTGAACCTGAGCAATTATCAGTAGCCGTTGGAGGAGCCGTTACCGAAGCAGAACACTCACCGGTTACAGTTGACAATGAAGCTACGTCAGCCACAGGAGCTGTAATGTCGACTAAGCTATCCACCACAACAATTGCCGAACCGGTACGATTGTTCACGTCGGTGATTGTAATGGTATAATTTCCTTTCAACAAGTTGGATATTGACGCCGTTGTTGCAGCATATCCATTAGGGCCACTCCATGCGTATGTGAAAGGAGCAATGCCATTAGTTGATGAAGCGGAAGCTGTTCCCGCTTGAACATTACATGTATTTGGAGTGTTTGATGTATTCAACACCAATGGATACGACGTTGTTTCGAACGAAGCTACATTTAATGGTGGTGGTTCTTTAGCACAACCATTGGTATTCAAAATATCGATACTGTCAATAGTTAAGGTATTAGTTCCAACATTAACAGTTGGTTCTGTTGTAAACGAACCAATTCCATTGGCATCTACACTTACCATAACTGTGGCATTTTGTGTATTAGCTCCTACAACATGATAATAAATACGATGCGAACCAACAGGCAATGTTGAACTATAGAAACTTGCCATAGAAGGGGCAGGAACTAATGCATTAGTAGCTGTATTTAAACTAAAGTTAGTTGCATTTAACGAGGTATTAGACGCTATAATAGCTCTAACCGGAATTCGTGGCGAACTACAAGTTCCTGAAACGGCATTTACAAAAAACACCGAATCCAGCGTTAACGAAGGGGTTGTGTATGTAGCTCCTATAGCAATTTGTGGGGTTGAGGTTGCTGTGGCATACCAACGAATTTCGCCGGTTGTGGCCGTTGCACTCAACGTAACGGAACCTGGCGTACATGATGCCGCATTCGTGGATGTTACAATATCCCCCCCTGTTACATTTACAGTGGCTTGGTTAGAGGTATTGGTATAACAACCACTCGTTACAACTACACGGTAATACGCTGTTCCGGCAGTATCTAAAGGCACCGTAAAGGTTCTGTTGGTAGCGCCGTTAATATTAACAAATCCGGTACCGCTTATGCTAGATGCTTGCCATTGGTAGCTGTATGTGCCAGTGCCCCCTGTAGGTGATACTGAAAGTACAGAAGGAGTACCCGATTTAACACACGTATTGGTTGTAGTTGTAGGATTTAATGTTCCTCCTAATGCAGCCCCTGTAACAGCCGTAATAGTTATAACCGGACTGTAACCGGGTGTAATTACACCCACCTCATTCACCATGGCGCGGTATTTGTAATCTACAGTAGCACCTGTTATAGTTAGAGCGTCCGATGTAGCACCACCATATGTTGCGTCGTTGGATATATTATTCCAAACGGTGCCTCCGTCGGTAGACAATTGCCATTGGTAGGATAATGCACCACCAACGGAGGCTTTAGCGTCTACTTTCAAAAAGGCATTACTAACCCCCGTTGAACAAATTACTGAACTTGTTGAAGGATCTCTACTAACTGATGGAGGGAGGTTAATGGAATTGGCGTTATAAGCCATGAAAGCCACATCGGAAATGCCCGAAGGCGTTACTTCTAATTTTTTAATTTGATTGTAGTTTGATGCATTAATACCAAAGTCCGACAAACGGAAGGCAACAAATCGAATATTACGAGTAGTATTATTTACGTTTGCGCCTGTACCTATACTCGTTGGAGACGCATTAGTATAGGGCGTGTTGGGTGTTACATTAAATAAATCCAAACGATATGTTCCCAAGGTAGAAACGGTGGCAATACTAATTTGAACCGGATTACCTACAGCGATACCATTAGCATCTTTAAATACAAAATTATCCGAATTGGTGTTGGTAGGTTCTGCAATTTGCGTAATTACAATATCGGGTTCATTATCTGATATCCGTGATGAATCAATTGAGCTAATTACAAACTCTAACATGGCGTTCGTAGGCAGATTGGTGTAGCCGGTACCAAGGTCTAACCCATTGATACCATCCGTCAACACGTTTTCCAAGGTCAATTCCTTGATTCTTGGGTTACTAATTATACCTAAACTAGGGTTACCATCAATATTCGACGCCGCAACAATAAACAAATTCGCGGGACTAGCTGGTATGTTACCGGGAATCAACGCAGGAAGCGCTTTGAAGTTACCCGGCACATAATTTACTCCTTGAGAGCTCAATGTATTGTCATTTACCCCCGTGGAGTAGGTTGTAGCATTGTATTTAAAAGATAATAAGTTGTGCGAATTGTTCGGAAAAATCTGACTATTGCTCGTCGTATTGGTACTCCAATATCCTCCAAAATCGGTTGCAATACTCGTTACGGTCGGAAAATTAAAAAAAGTAAACCCGGGTGAACTGATACTAGTAAACCCGGCTTTTACAACCGTTACCGCACCCGTTGCACCAGCCCCAACAACTGCTGTAATGGTCGTATTATTAACTACCGTAAATGACTGTGCTGATGTGTTGCCAAACCGTACATCGGTTACACCGGTAAAATTTGTTCCCGTGATGGTTACAGTTTCGTTCGTGTAAGAACATTTGGGAATAAAGTTGACAACAGTATGTTGTTGTGCAAACACATTCAACGTTGTTGCTAACATCAACAAGCATCCTAAGATGTACTTATTAATGAACATAGGATAATTTTTCATTAAAAAATTGGTTTAAACGTGACAAATCAAACAAAAAATGTATTATTTGTGTGCGAATATGAACAGAAATGTTGATTTATGTAACATTTTGTTGTCATTTTTCAAAAAAAGACATTAAAATGTGAGTCTTTTATTTAACCTATGTGAAATTAAACACATACGTTTTTTACCAAAAATTAACTAAAGGAGGAATAAAAGCCTGGAATTACTAGAAACTCCATGCTAAGCCCAAGGTAGGAAAAATGGGTAATTGATAGGTTCGAGTGTTCCGAATCCGATCGATATAAAAGATATTTTGTCGATTATACACGTTACTAACGCTCGCTGATATCTCCAAATTAGAGAACACACCCGTGGCAATGCGTTTCTTTGCCGAAAGATCCACCCGATGATAGGCCGATAAACGCCCCCCATTGATGTCTTTGGCATACACAATATCCAAGTTACCATTCTGGGTTAAGTAATCGGTGTTGATGCCATTGCTGAAATCCATGTGTTCCGTAAACGCCTGAGTTTGGGTGAACGGAAAGGCCGAACCGAAGTTGAAACGTACCGACAATTCCCAATCCGATTTCTTACCCGCCGTATAGGCCGCTAATATATTGATGTTGTGCCTACGATCGTAGGGCGTAGGGTAGGTTTGGCGGCCATCATTACGGGTTACACTCCCATACGAATACACGCCCCACAAATAATAACGTCCCTTGGCATATTTCGTGGTTAAATCGAAACCATAGGCTTTGCCGGTTTCTATACCAAAATCTGGGTCGGTTGGAAATAACTTGTATCGATTTATCTCAATCAATTGGGTGAATATCTTAGCCCATGGCTCCATCGTAAACTCCCAGTTCTTTATATCCAACTCCGTTCCCAACACCAAATGATACGATTTCTGAATATTATTTCGAGCCACCGAACCATCGGGCTTAATTATCTCGTTATCAGGCGCCGTTAAAAACCCGGTAAAGAAATTCACAATGTCTTTATCCGACTTCGTTGAAATCAAATTCTGCGAATAGGTTCCCGCCGCTGCCTTGAAACGTAAATTCGAAGACGCATTATATTTCATCGACATACGTGGCTCTATACGCGCCACCGGCAATGAAGCATAATATTGAACACGAACCCCTGGCTCTATCACCAATTTATTACTGAAGCTCTTCCGTAACTTGATAAATGAACCCACTTGGGTGGTATAATCGTTCTGCTCCTGACGAATACCTATAAAATTATAGTACTGATAAGCTGTTTTGAAGCCTGTAAATTCAACCCCATACGACAATTCGCTGTGGTTAGGCAAATACGATGTTACTTTAATATTCGCATCAAACCCATTGATCTGACTCTCACGGGGTTTATTGTCGGCCTCGCTTAACCCAATTTTATAATCGGAATAATAAATACCGCCCGAAATCAGTGAATTCGCATTCGTAGGCGCAATCACAAAGTTGGTTCCACCCCCGTAACTCTTCCAACTCAAATCGCTTATGCCGGTAAAATTCACCCTATCGTTGAAATTAAAGCCAAACAAACTGAACTTACTCCCCGTATTCGCACTCAAATTGATTTTAGCATAGGCATCGGTGAAGGTATAGGGCAGTTGACTGGCATAAGGCTCACCTAAACCGCCATACAAGGCAGCCGACGACGATTTCAAATAACTATGCTTCAACGACGCTAAATACGTAATAGCCACACTCGAATCGCCGATAGGCTTCAATAAAGGCCCTTCTAAAAACACTTTCGCCAATATTGGGTTCACCGCCACTTTACCACTAGTCCGTTTCTTATTGCCATCTTTAGTAACCACACTCACAATGGCCGAGGTACGATCGCCGTACTCTACACCAAAACCGCCACTCATTACATCGGCACTCCGTATAGCATCGGTTTCAAATACCGAATACAACCCAATGGAGTGAAACGGATTATAAATCGTCATCCCATCTAACAATATTTTATTCTGAATCGGCGAACCTCCTCGAATATACAATTGTCCACCCTGATCGCCCGTACTAATAACCCCAGGCATTACTTGTAAAAACTGCGCAATATCCGCTTCACCGCCAATGGCCGGCAACAACTTCAATTCTTTCGGCGAAATCCGCGTCATCCCTACCTTCGCCTCATACGTCTTCTCTTCTTTCTTCGCCGATATTTTTAATTCCTTTAAATCGCGCGATTTCTTCACCAAATTGATTTTGATGGTTTGCATGTCGTTATCGTCTAAAACCGTTACCGATTTCTCGTAGGTTTCATACCCCAAGGAGCTCACCACCACAATATAGGTTCCTTGTGAAACCTTCGGAATAGTGAAAAATCCATTCAAATCGGTATGCGCTCCCATCGCCTTGCCTTTGATTTGTACCGTTACACCAGCCAATGGCTCACCATTCACTTGCTCGTACACAAATCCTTTAATTTTACCCGCTTGCCCTAAAACAACCTGCGATAACAACAAAAACAAACCAACCAATACTGCGTTTTTCATGCCTTTCAATAAAGCGTCAAAGATAGCGGAAACTCGCTTAACCCGATTTTGTTAATTTTGCCCCTTTACCGATATCTTTATACCATGATGAAACCCGGCTTACCCCAAGGAACACGCGATTTTTCACCCCTGGTTGTGAAAAAACGCCACTACATTTTTTCCGTCATTCGCGGCGAAATGGAACACTTCGGGTTTCAACCCCTCGAAACGCCGGCTATGGAGAACCTCGACACCCTCATTGGTAAATACGGCGAAGAAGGCGATAAACTCATGTTTAAAATCCTGAACAACGGACTCGAACGCCCCGAAAAACACGAACAAGCCCGTGCCGATTTCAACGATATCTTACAAGGCAAAAGTAAAAAAACACTCACTGAACGCGCCCTGAAATACGACCTTACCATTCCTTTCGCCCGCTATGTGGCCATGAACCACGGTCAACTCACCTTTCCATTCAAACGCTACCAAATACAACCCGTTTGGCGGGCCGACCGTCCGCAACGGGGCCGCTACCGCGAATTCTATCAATGCGATGCCGATATTGTTGGAAGCCAAGCCGCCTTCAACGAAATCGAGCTCATTGAACTGTATACCCGTGTATTCGAAAAACTCGAAATCGACGTAAAAATCTGTATCAACAACCGCAAAATCTTGAGCGGACTCGCCGAACGTTGTGGCGGACAAAATCAAATGAACGCCATCACCATTGCTATTGATAAACTCGATAAAATTGGCCCCGAAAAAGTACAAGCGGAACTAGAAACAAAAGGCCTCGCTCCCTTTGCCATCGAAACGGTAATGCATTACCTAACCCTAGCACAAACCAAGGCAAGTAACCAAGAATTACTACAAACGCTCCGCACCTTTTTCGAACATTCCACCATCGGTACAGAAGGCGTTAACGAACTCGCTTACCTCATTGAGGCTTGTTCGCACATACACCTCGATGTTACCCTGGCCCGCGGACTCGATTATTACACCGGCACCATCCTCGAAGTAAAACCACTCAACATCGACATGGGCAGTATTGGCGGTGGCGGCCGGTACGACGACCTCACGGGTTT
>JBIKQE010000198.1:0-4519 GCA_044349815.1 Chitinophagaceae bacterium
CCGCGCGCAACACCAACGGCCGAAGCGATAGCGGAGCCCGGAACAGCCCGATAGCTGCTGATAAAAGCACACCGCCGACAGCCCCAAAAAAAAATCCCGACGATGGCGCCGGGATTTGAATGTTGTTGGTTGGAATTAGAATGTTTTGCGTGGGCAACGGGTCTTCTTGTAGGGGAAGGAGTTACCGAAGGCGTCGAAGTAGATGGCTACGTTGATGCCGGCGAACCAATACCAGTCTTTTTTCATGTTGTCGCCACGAACAAATTTGTCGTTGGGGTAGTTGCCATCCCAATTTGGCAATTCGTCGGAACGGAACGATAAATCGACGCTTTGTTTTCCTTTATAACGGAAGAGCGTATCCATGTTTACATAAGTACTGCTTACATCGTCGAGGTAATCGGTGGCGGTATAACGGAACCCGATTTCGGCACTCACCAATACTTTTTTACCAATCAAGGTTTTGATACCACCGCCTAAAGGCACACCGGCATTCACCAAGCTGTATACCTTACGACCCGGATACTGGCGCAAGCCTTGTCCTTCGGTACTGAGTGGACGTAAATAAATTTTTTCGGCGTCTTGCCCTAAGGTATATGGGTTATAATAAAACACCGATAATCCGGCAAATACGTAAGGCGAAATTTTAAATTCATCGAAATCGACAGGCAATAAATTAACTTCTACTGCACTATGTACTTCGAAGAGATTGGTTTGAAAATTGAGGTTGCGGTTTTTGATGGCTTTGGAATCGGACAATGAATCGGCACCATACAAACTAGCGTATGTAGCCCCAAAACGGAAACCAATATTAGGGTGAATGAAGTATTTGTAGAGGAGTCCGCCCGAGGCTCGATAGCCTTCGCTGGGGAATAGCTTTTGCTGCAGATCGCCATAATAGCTGGATGTGCCGGCAAAAATGCCCATTTCGTGGTGACGTTGACCATAGGCGAACGCCGACGTGAACAGAAACAATAGTACAATTAGTCTTTTACTCATAGCAACTCGTTCGTTAAACAAGGTAAACTTACAAAAAACTTTTAAAATAATGCTAATGAAGTTAAAAAAATAATAAAATGGGGCGCTCTGACCCTATTCTTTTTGAATTAGCTGTCTGAAACGGCCTTTTTCTGTGATTAATTCGAGGATATAGGTACCGGTGGCCACATCGCCTAAGCCAAGGGTTTGACGCCCGGTATTCGCGCTTATTTCAAAAAAACCTTCCTTGAGGTGTTGTGCCTGTAAGGTGAAAAGTGTCCAACGGCATTGGCCTTGCGAAGCCCATTCCCATTGCAGGGTAACTTGCCCTTGTGTAGGGTTCGGATATACCGTGAATGGATTTTCGGTGGTGGTGTGGGAGAGCGTGCCATTGATAAGGGCGGCACTATCGAGTACAATATTTTCGTCGCCCGATTGGTACGCGGTGTAAATAAAGTAGGTCAACATCATTTCGTCGGTGGTGTTTTCGCCGAGACTTACGGTTTGCGGTGGGTTACTTGGGTTGAGTGGATTACTAAGCGTATTATCGTAAAATGCTTCTCCATACAACTTGGTATTGGCCAGTATTTTTTGAATTTTCTGGAAATAATACGCGCCTTGCCATTTGAAATTCCAAGAAGGAATATTAATCAAGCGGGTTGTATCGGTGAAGGGCGGTTGAACGGCCACGGCTCGGATGGAGCGACCAATCAGGTGCATGTGAGGGGCAACGCCAAACACCGATACATTGGCGGGCACGGTGTAGCGCTGATAAAAGGTTTTGGTGGTATTGGCCGGAATAGTAAACGGCCCATTGAGTAAGGTACTGGTATGGTTCAAGATGGGTTTTATAAACACTTCGCGAACAGTACCATTGGTATAATACACATTAATTTTTGAACTGTCTGTTTGTCCAACCGCCGCCGCCGGATAATGCATATTAAACACTAAATAGCTATTGGCCGGAAAGCGATAACCAAAGCCGGCGGGCAATAAAAAGGGCGTGATACCGGGCACATAAGCCCCGAGCAATTGGGCGGTATTGGAGCCCACGCCACCAAAGCCCGGATAGCCAACCCCTGGATACGCGGCATCCTGATTAAGCACGGTATTTCCGGTATCGATAAATACCAAAGCATGATGCACTACCGCGGCATTGCCCGGAATAAATTCAAAGCCTTTGATGAATTGATTTTGGAAGGTATTGGTTGGAATAACAAAGTTCCAATACACATCGGAGCCGCCCCCGTTGGGAATGGTATAGGTGGGCATGGCAAACACGACATCGGGCGGGGTGGTGAGTTGGGCACTGCTGTTGTAGACCGGCACCGGTGGCGCCAAGGTGGTATCGCCTTTGGGCATGCCGGCTATCATCCAACTTTGTAAGGTGTTTATTTCGGTTTGCGTCAAACGACGCTCATGGGCATAGCGGCGCGATGAATCGGGCGGCCAAGGGGGCATTACACCCGATGCGGTGTAGTATGCAATGGAACCCGCGTAGAGTTTAGCGCTATCGTATTGGGTAAAATCGCCGTGGCCGCCTCCACCACCATGATGACACGGGGTGCAATTTTGATATAAAATTGGGGCTACATTGGAACTCCAGGTGGGTGTGGTTTGTGCGTTACTGAAAGCAAAGCAACATACCGCCAAGAGTGAAAGAAATATCGATTTCATGGTAGAAAGGTATAAAATTTTATTTTGCAAATTGGCTTTGACGACAAAAAGTTAAAATAGTTGCGATAAACCTCAAAAAAACTTAACAAAAGTTAAACAGCCCGTTTTAGGGCGCTAACGAACCTTAAACAAAGTGACCACTACATTTACGGCATGAAAAAAATGATGCGTTTTGTTTTTTTATGGGTCGGTTGCATGGCGGCTACTGAAACTCTTGTGGCGCAAAATCAAGATGCCCCAATTTATTCGGCCACATTGCGCGATGTGGTAATTACCGATACCCGTCGATTTAAAAACGATACGGATTTATATCGTTACAATCAATTGAAATACTACATCAGCACCGTACTTCCTTATGCCAACGAAGCCATCCGCATTTTTTATACCATTCAAACGGAAAGCAACGGACTTTCCAAATCGGAGCGTAAATCGTTAATTCGTGGACATGAAAAAGTAATTAAAGAGAACTTTGAAGACCACTTAAAATCGCTCAACATTACCCAAGGCCGGATTTTAGTAAAGCTAATAAACCGGCAACTTAAAACACCTTGCTACGACATTGTGAAGGAATTGAAGAACCCTGTTTCGGCCGCCTATTACCAAAGCTGGGGGAAGTTGAACGGCATTAATTTAAACAAGCCGTACCGTAAAGAAGAGGAACCTGATATGGAGCAAATATTGCGCCAAATGGGGTATTAAGCCACGTCGTTGGTGGTATGCAGACTACTGTCGTTTTTACTTAAAACTATAGCCCCTACAATAGCACTTAGGAATAATACGCTCGCAATTTCGAAGGGGAATACATATTCTGAAAACAAGGTTTTGCCCAAGGTTTTTATCAAACCGATATCCGACATGTTTTTCAAGTCTACTTGGGTAGTTTCCAAGCCCGACAAAGTTGATTTAACAGTTGCCACCAATACCAACAACAAAATACCCCCCGATAAAACACCGGCAAATTGCACCAATAAGTTTTTTTGCGGTTCGGTATCGCTGTTTAAGTTCATCAACATCACCACAAAAAGGAACAATACCATAATAGCGCCGGCGTATACAATAATGTTAACAATAGCCAAGAATTGGGCATTCATCATTACGTAATGACCTGATATGGTAAAGAACGTTAGAATTAAAAATAGAATGCTGGCAATAGGATTACGGCTTACAATTACCCCCACGGCAAACAATAAGGTAAGTGCACTGAGTATCCAAAAAACAAGCTGTTGAATTTCCATGATATTATGCTTTGGGGTTGGGAATAAGTAAATCCTCTTTTTTATAAATGAAACCTTGGCGTTGGTAATTAGCCGGCGCAAATGTTTGTGTAAGGTAGATGGCATCTTTAGGACAAGCCTCTTCGCACAAACCACAGAAAATGCAACGCAACATATTGATTTCGTATTTCGCGGCGTATTTCTCTTCGCGGTATAAATGTTCTTCGTCGGCAGTACGTTCAGCGGCTTCCATCGTAATGGCTTCGGCCGGGCACGAGAGCGCGCATAAACCGCATGCGGTGCAGCGCTCACGACCTTCTTCGTCGCGGTTCAAAATATGCAAACCACGGAAGGTGCTACTGAAAGGGCGTTGCACTTCGGGATAGTTAATAGTGGCTTTCTTTTGAAAAATATGCCCTAAGGTAATCTTCAAGCCTTTCATGATGGAAGGAATATAAATCCGCTCCATGAAAGTCATTGGGTGACGGTCGACCGATTTAGCTCGTTGTGTTAATGGCGTCATGATTCAGCGTTTCGAGAGATTATTTATTAAAGAAAAGAATGGCGGCTCCAGTAATCAACATATTCACTAAAGCCAAAGGAATAAGGCTTTTCCAACCTAAGTTCATTAATTGATCGTAGCGGAAGCGCGG
>JBIKQE010000070.1:0-9488 GCA_044349815.1 Chitinophagaceae bacterium
GTAATTACCAAGGTAGTAGACAACGAACAAGCGTTTGCATCGGTAGCTACAACAGTATACGTACCGGCAACTTGCGTTGATGGACTTGTTGCTGCTGTGCCATTAACGGTGTACGAATAAGCTGTTGTTCCACCGGTTACGGCAAAACTCAAACTACCATTCCCGCCAAAACACAAAGCATTCGTTGCAGAAGCTGTACCATAAGCTAAAGCATCTGGTTCAGCGATGGTTAACTCGGTAGTAGCCGAACAACCATTGGCATCGGTAGCAACAATTGTATATGTACCTGCTAAACGTGAAGCAGGACTTGTAGCTGAAACGCTATTTACGGTATACGTAATTGTACCTGTTCCGCCTACAGCATTAAACGTCAACGCACCTTCATCGCCATTACATAGCGCATCAGTGGCAGTAGATGAATTAAAGCTAACAGCAGAGGATGGTTCTGTTACAGTAGGCGTAACCGTGTACTGACAAGCATTGGCATCAGTTGCGGTTAACGTATACGTAGCTGCACCAACAGATACCGGAGATGTTACCGGATTAGCATCCAAGGCAAAATCAATATTTCCCGTACCGCCTACAGCACTGAACGAAATTGATCCATCTTCTCCTAAGCACAATGCATTGGTTACATTATGAGTAATAGTAATTGAATCTGGTTCAGTAATAACCGATGTTGTACTGTTTGAACAGTTATTCTCATCGATTGCCGTAATTGTATAGGTACCAGCAGCCAAATTGGTAGTTGGCGGGAAGTTCACATCACCATTAATATCATAATTAATGCCACCAGTGCCACCAACTGCTTCGAAATTTAATGCACCCGTATTGTTATTATAACAAGTTAAATGGGTTGGCGTAACAAAATCGAATGTGATTTGGGTTGGTGTATCCATCAAGATATTGGTTGAAAGTGTACAACCATTGGCATCTGTAGCCAATACGGTGTATGTACCTGCAGTGGTATCAAAAGGACTTACCACATTATTACCATTAATAGAATAGGCAATAGGTAAAGTTCCTCCTTCTGCTAAAAACTCCAATTGACCATTGTTACCGAAACATTCGGGAACTACAGCAAACGTAGAAGCGGATACAAACGACACAGCATCTGTCGGTTCGTTTATATCAACCGACTGCTCGGCAGAACAACCATTTGCATCTGTTGCAACGATAATATAATTACCAGCAGGTCTAGATAACGAATCGGTATTGCTGAAAAATAGATCGCTATTTACATCAAACTCAATCGAACCGGTACCACCTGTTGCACTGAAACTCAAATAACCATTTGTTCCAAAACAGAGGGCATCAATTGGCGTTGCCGTCAAAATCAGCTCTTGTGGTTCCGTAATGGTTACAATGGTTGAGGCAGTACAACTATTTACGTTATCGGTGGCTATTACGGTATATACACCTACACTGCCATTGAAGGACGCACTAGGCAAATAAGAATCGCCATTGATTGTGTACGCAAATCCGGTTGAATCGATAGCTTCACCACCAATACCTTTGAAGTCGAAAGCTCCCTCTTCGCCATAACAATTTGCATTTTGCAAATTAGAAATAGCAATGGTAATTGCCAACGGTTCTTCGATAGTTAAGGCGGTAGTTATGCTACAATTGTTCGCATCAACAGCCTTGATGATGTATGTTCCGGCAACTGTATCAACAGGCGACGAAATGACCATGAAAGGCTCATTGATATCTTTCGTTAATGAATAAACGATAGTACCATTACCACCAGTAGCATTGAAATTCAACTGACCATTCAAACCACTACATGTAGCGTTTGTACTAACTGTTGAATTATCGAATACTAACTCATCGGGTGCATCATTGAGTGTAATCTCTGTTTCAATACTACAATTGTTTGCATCGGTAGCAACAACGGTGTATGTATTAGAGGCGAATATCTCAGTACCTGAATTACCATAAAGTGCACCATCGATATCAACAACAATAGGGCCTGTTCCACCGGTAGCTTCAAAAGTAATAGTTCCTGTTTCACCGAAACATTGAGGATGATTAGGTGATGCAGTTAAATACAAAATCGAATCGGGTTCCGATACGTTGAAAACAAGGCTATCAAGCGATCCAATAGAATCGGTTAAAACCACTGTATAAGCACCTTTCGATAATGTATCGTTTACATAAGCCGATGCATTGTTCGTGTAAACAACAGGAACCCCATTTAACGAAATAGTATATGGCGCAATACCACCTACTATATTAAATTCAAGATATCCTTTTGTTTCGTTCTTACAAAGAATCGCACTGTCTAGTTGAGTAACAGCAATTTCAAGTGTAGAACCTGTACAACTAGATGTTGTTTGGAAACCAATTAATGAGGTATCACTATCAACACCATCTAATAACCATGGACTAAAGCTCACATTACCGGCAATTGAATTGCTGATATTTTGTTGAACGTTAGAACCAAACCAGTTACAAGAAGCAATAATTTCACCACCATTAAAATTAAAATTAAGTATAGATGAATCCGATCCAACAATCGAATTATTTTCTACTTTCATGGCAACACCTGAACTATTTGCAATATTACCAGCACCATAAACAGTAGTCAAAATACCATAATGACAATTTGATAAAGCATTATTCATCACAGAGGTAGAATCCCAATTAACAGCATTGTCAATAGTAATACCACGGAAATGTGAATTAATAACGTTATTAGAAATTGTCAAACCGATTAAAGAAGCCGGCAAGGTATTATAAGAACTAGCATCATTTCGAGCTGCAACTTGAATACCATAACCAGCCGTTGCTGTTGCACGATTTTCAGTTACTGTATTTCCTGTTATAGAAATATTTGAAAAATTTGCATATTTCAAATTCAGAATAATACCGCGAGGGTTTGTGGTTGGAACACCATTATTGGTAATTGTATTATTCGAGATCGTGGCATCTGACAATTTCTCGATATACAGGGCGGCGTTATTATTTACCGTTGAACCATTATTTGTGAATGTATTACCATTAATAGTAACATTCGACATATTACCAGGCGTTGAACTACTTTGACCAACATAAATACCAGAATTCACTTGATTGCTAAACGTACAACCAGAGAATGAGATATTATTAATGTTAGAAGCGGTAGAACCATAATAACCAGAACCATTCGCATTGAAAGTACAATTTGTAATCGACCAATTATTCAAAACACCAGAAACATTATTAAGATGTATTCCATATGAAGAATTACTGTCTATTAACAAATCAGTCAATGATAAATTATTTACAAGTTGCGATGCAAGGATACCTTTTGTAGATCCTGTTATACGCAAATTACGTAAATGAGCTTTATCGTTACTTGAATTACCCGAAGCATCGGCAGTATACGTTATAGCTGTATTGCCACTACTTTTGATAATAGTACCTGTGCCTTGACCACGAATATCAAGCTTTTTATTGATTGTAATTGCACCATCATAAGTGCCATTATCAATAAATAAGGTATCGTTGGCGTTAGCATACAAAATATTATTAGCAACTGTTGTAAGTGTTGTATTAAATACTTTGCCCGCTTGAATACGAACCATACCATTTTTGCTACCACGACCTTTATGATACATTTGATTTTCAACCGCAAAGGCTTGTGCCAATGTTAACGTTGAAGCTGAAACACCATTAAAGTTACTGTTGCTTGCATCTAAACGGAAATTAGCATTCACATTCGATAAATTAATCATCGTATTCGATGTATTAAAACTATTTCCTGAAATGGTATACGAACCCGTTGTAGGTGTAGTGCCACCAAATGAAATGGCCGTACCATTATTACCAAAGAGGTTATTGTCTATTGCCACTGAATTCGACATATCGTCGCTATTGATAGCTGTACGAGAATTTTTGAATTCATTATTGGTAATAGAAATAGTACCCCCATTCGAATAAATAGCACTGTTCCATGTTTTATGACCACCAAACAAACCACCTGAATTATCACCACGGAATAAATTATTCGTGATTGAAATTGCCGCAGTAGTTACGGATGTTTCAATACCACGAACTGTATTTCCGGTGGTGGTTGCCCAACGTTCAACAATACAATTCTGAATAGTTACAGGTGTATTACCGGTAGTTAAGGAAATGGTACCATTGAAATTAGACGTTGTTTGATAAAAATCAAAACCATCTACTACAATAGAAGCAGTACCTGAAACTTGCAATTGCCCATCTAAAATTTTAGTTTCGGTGGTACGAGTTGTATCGTTACCAGCCAAACCTGCATTAGCACCATGTAAATAAACCGATTTGTTTACTAACACATTTTGCGAATACGTTTCAGGTGAAACATTTACCGTATCTCCTACCGATGCAGCCGTGATACCACGATTGATCGACCCAGATGCGGTTGTAACATATACTTGGTTAGGTTTAACACGAATAAATCCAATGAGTGGATTATTTGGCGATGTAGCATCTACACTATGTTGAATTTTGTTTTCAACATCGAATGCTTGTGCCTTACTTAAGTTCGAAGCTAAAACACCGGCAAACGTATTGTTTGTGGCATTTACAGCATTACCAATACCTGTACCCCAATTGTAGGCCGACATATAAATAGCATTGTCAGCATCAAATGAGTTACCGTTTACAGTAACCAAACTTCCAACATGATTCAAACCTAATGCTTCGAATTCAGCACCTTTGAATGTATTATTGGTAATCGACAACCCATTATTATTAGGTGTTTCTACCGACATAGCCACATTTAAACCCTCGAAAACATTGTTATCGATAGTACCATAAGTGCCTGGATTCAAATACATACCCGAACTCCAACCATTTCCTGTACCGGCACCGGCGTCGGTAAATAAGTTGTTGCTGATAGTTAATTGAGTAGCTTGATTATACGCCGAAACAATAGCACGAGTTGATCCAAATGAACCACTGCGTGTGAAAATATTGTTGGTGAAAACCAAACCGGTTTTAGAACCATGAATATAAATACCCGATGTTTCGCTTAAACGATTATATCCATCAACAAATGTAAATCCATCAATAGTTACGTTGTTGGCTGAAATTTCAAAACGAGCATTCGATAAAATGGCTTCATTACTTCCACGCGAGGCTGAAGTAGAACCCGAAATACCATTCTTAGCTCCTTTGATGGTTAACGATTTAGTTACGTTGTAATAGGCATTTGAATAAGTACCCGGACAAACATACAAAGTATCACCATTGGTTGTATTCGCATTCGAAATCGCATCAGCAATCGACGAATATCCTGTAAGTGAGTTGTCGCTCTTCTTAACCACGATCGGCAATAAAGTAACGGTTGCTGTCGTGCTAACTGTACTTCCATTGGCGTCGGAAATGGTAATAGTATACGTACCATCCGCTAAATCGGTAAATACATGCGGACTAGTTGCATTGGCAATAGCGGCATCGGTATTCAACGTAATAGCATAAGGCGCAGTACCATTCTCGAATGTAGCCGTTAAGGTACCAATGGCATTAAAACATACCGCAGGAACCGAGGTTACATTACTAATAGTTGGTGCTGTACCGGTACACGTTCCCGTGGCTGGTTGAAAGCCCATCGTAGATGGTTGATCGTCGGTACCGCTTACTAACCAAGGGCTGTAGGAAACATTCCCTGAAATACCCGAAGCAATAGTTTGCGCATTTAACGAATTGAACCAATTACAACTTGCATTTAAAGTGTACACATTTGTATCGGCACGTAATGCGGCATTCACAAAACTATTATTGGTTACCGTAACATTCGTTAGAACAGGACTATAAGCTCCTTTTCTTCCACGAACTGCATATGAATGCATGGTGTTGAAAAAGTTATTAGTTATCGACATTGTTCCTCTGAAGTGGTTATTTGCGTTAGCATCACCAGGGTAAATATTAACCCCACTGTGCAGATTCGTAAATGTGTTGCCACTAATGGTTACATTGTTATTTTCATTGGCTATAATAAAACCATTTTGAAAATTACTCCAAGTTCCTTGAGCTGCACCAACGCGATCTTCAATAAAATAATTATTACTAATGGTTCCAACTACCGAATTGGCATTAATAGACCATGCACTGTTGTTGTACCAAACATTATTATTGAAAGAAATGGCTGTTGTGCTGCCTGTTCCCCATAATGCAATACCATTACTAACAGCGTTATTAGTAATACGATTATTGTTAAAATTGAAACTCAAACCGGTTGATGTTCCTGTTAAATAAAAATTACCGTTTTGGCAATTTGGCGCATTAACAAACATGTTATTTTCAAGCGTCCAAGAATTACCACTACGATTAATTTGATCAACAAAGCGCGATGTATTTGATCGACCACTATCCCTATTGAAAACAATACCCTTGATAACAATATTCAAATTATTATCTGTTATGGTAAGTAAGGCTCCCGATGTATCGGATGGTATTACAATCGCTTCTTCGTAACGTGATGAATTAACAAGTGTAGGATTCCCTTCTGTGTTAGGAGAAATATTAGCATTAGGACCCAAAATGGTAATGGTTCTATTAATGGTTAATTTCTCGGGATACGTTCCACTACACAATGTAAGCACATCGCCGGGCGAAGCTGCACTGATAGCCGCCTGAATTGTAGTATATCCAATTCCCCACGATGCATTCAATACCTTCTTAGCCGTTAATGTTACATTGCCACTTACCGAACCATTGGCATCGGTAATAGTAAAACTATTTGTACCTGCTGGCATGTTAGGAATGGTAAATGGACTACTGATATCCGATTCTGAGCCATTAGGCCATGAAATACTGAACGGACCGGTTCCACCGGTAAATTCAATATCAACAGCGCCCGTTTCGCTACAGTAGATATCTTCTCCATAAATAGAGGTTATCGTCAACGGTGAAGATTGTCCGCCATTACACGTACCGGTAGCAGGTTGAAAACCCGCAATACCAGCATCATCGTCGGCACCTGAGGTTAACCACGGTGTATTGTTTACTGAACCTGTACCCGTAGCTGAAACGCTATTCGATACATTGGTAGTAACATTTGAACCGAACCAGTTACAAGTTGCCTCTAAAGTACCGGAACCTACTCCATGAACAATCGCTTTTTGCGAAAAACTGCATGAAAAATTATTTTCATTAACAGTTAAATTATTCATAGACGTTATGGTACGAATACCTGATATAGAGGCACCCGTAAAATTATTTTGGGTTACAGCAACATTCGATGCCGCGCCTAATTGCATACCAAAATAATAAACATTATTAAAGGTATTACGCGAAATTGATGAGTTGCTCAATCCGTTCAACTGCATAGCACGACCACCACCGGTAGAACCAGTAGAAGCACCTTGGATGTTATCGAACGTATTGCCACTGATAATTACATTATTCATAGAACCTACGTTCATACGATCCATATAAATACCATGCGCCGTATTCACAAACGAATTGCCTGTAATAACTGCGTTATCAAGCACCAAATTACCCGTAGAACGAACCATATACAATGGAACAAATCCTCCAGTACCAGATGTACACTGAAACAAGTTGTTGGTGATGGTTAATCCGCTGATGTTGTTCGTACGGGCATCAAATATACCATAGGTCGGATTACGTGAACCATTCACTACAACAACATTGTTGGTGAGGGTTAATCCGGTACCATTCGGATTTTCAATCATACGCGACGATGTCGGTACTAATTTAAATCCGTCAATCACTACATTGTTTGCAGCAATTGTAATTACGGCACGAGCACCAGTAATAACAGATTCATCGGTTGCAGAGGGACCACGTGTTGGAGCGCTTGAATTAAAGTAAACACCACGAATAGTCAGCGACTTAGTCACTGCAAAATTATTCGCGTACGTACCCGCGCTCACTACAATGATATCTCCGCTCGAGGCTGCGTTAATCGCAGCTTGAATCGTGAGCTTAGGTGTTGATATAGTTGTTCCGTTGTTGGCATTGTTACCAACAGCCCAGGCTCCTACATCACCCACTAAACTCGCATCGTTAACATAGTATGTTGTTTGTGATGACGCCTGAAATGCAGACATCAACAAAACCAACGTTACCATAAACGACAATCGACTTAACGAGAGCATTCCTTTCATTGGAATTGAGTTGAGTTTTTTCATAAATAAGAATTAAAAAATTTGTTTGGAATTTGTTTTTAAAAACAGCTGAAAATGGTTTTTGTAATTACTGGTTCGTAAGAAAAAGGGGGTTTAAGGGTGAACAATCATATTTATGTCAGTGGTATTCATAACGGCTCGTAACACAGTTCTCTTATCAAGATGACGATTCATATCTTTAGCTCTACACGTACAAATTTTGCATTTCAAAACGCTCACATAATGATGTACATCGATTAAAAAATGTTTCATAAAAAAATCTTGATTCGAGCATCAAAGATTGATTTTAAAAAAACATTAACAGGTTCATTAAGCGTACAAATTGATTCGCTAAAAGTGAATATTGATACATTACACAGAATGGATTATTGAGGTAATATCCCTGAAATAATTAGTTAATAATAAAATAAGCATGCAAAAGTCATTTCACCTAAAGCATGACAGCCCAATTGGATAACAATTAAAAAAGGGAATGCTTGCATCCCCTTTTAAATTACGAACAGCGTTAAGTTGTTATTGTATAAAATCTAGATTCTGTTCGTGCCGGAACCCAGATGGAATTTTCCCTACTATATCAACAAATACTCTGTAAAAAGTTGTTCGGTTATTGAAACCACATTTTAAGGCAATTTCCTCTAAGTTAATTTGTATCAATATATCTTTCGATATAAGATATTGGGCATAGGCAATTCGATATATATTAATAATAGCCGTAAAACTATTGCCGCAACATTTGCTTATGGCACCACTTAAATAGTTTTTATTAATGCCAATATCCTTTGCGGCCGTTTCAATTTTATACTTCGATTCTAAAAACTTTTTATCCGATAAAACTGTAAATAAAAAAAGTTGAAACGTGAGCAGCTCTTTTCGGTTAGGGAAACGTTGCAACGAATTATTATGGGCAAATAAAACAAATGGTGTCAAACGCTTTCTAAATAGCATAACCTCCTCAAACTGTTGACTTCCATAATAATCGTACAAATAATCGATATTTGTTTCATACAATAATTTAAAACTAGAACTAAAAACACCATGGTGCACCTCTTCGGGGGAAACCGAAAAAGGGAACATTTCAGGGCATATTTCAATAATCCAATTCAATTTATTCTCGAAAGAATCTAATTTTTTAACCATAATCAGTGCCTAATTTGTTATTGTCTACTTTTCTTGAAAATTTGATTTCAAAAAAATAGGCACTTTATCACAAAACATCCAGCATCTTCAAGCCGTCTAATAGTTAATCAAATAAACAACAAGATAAGTATTGCAATTTAAAACAAATATAAACGATGTTATTTGATGTATAAACACATCTTGACATAAAAATGTTACATATTATATAAATTTATATGCAAAACGTTCGAA
>JBIKQE010000071.1:0-9466 GCA_044349815.1 Chitinophagaceae bacterium
TAGCCTTGGTTGGCTTTCTTTTAATGGATGCTATGCAAAGTAATGTGCGGAGTATTTTCAGTAGCGACAATACCTTGTTGGCTAGTGTAAATGGCAAACGCATAGAATATAAAGCGTTCGAAGCTGTACGTCAGCAATACGAAGAAAACTTTAAGCAGCGCAATAAAGGTGCTACCATGAGTGATGCCGAGCGCAGTCAATTAACCGATCAAGCTTGGAGTGAGCTTTTAAATGAGCAATTAACCAACGGTGAAATTGAAAAATTAGGCATTGAATTAACCGACGCTGAATTACGCGATATGTTGACAGGACCTTATGCGGATCCTATGATTCAGCAAAACTTTGCCGATCCGAATACCGGGATTTTTGATCCTAATCGTGTATCGCAGTTTTTATCGCAGATGGCACAAGACAAAACGGGACAACAACGTGCTCAATGGAATACATTTGAAGAAGGCTTAATTAAATCGCGTAAAGTAAATAAATACAGCAGTTTAATTACGAAGGGAGTATATGTTCCACGTTACATGGTAGCGAAGTATGCGGCCTTAGCCAATTCAACGTCGTCTATGTCGTTTGTACAGTTACCGTATACCATGATTGGTGATGATCAGGTAAAGATTACCGATGCAGATATCAAAGCGTATATCGACAAGAATAAATCGTTGTTTGAAGTGCAAGAACCAGTTGCCAAAGCAGAGTATGTGGCGTTTGATATCATTCCATCAACCGACGATACAGCGGCTTCGTTAGGGGCTCTGAATGCGCTTCGTGAGGAATTTACAACTACTACCAGCAATGAAGAGTTTGTTGCTAAACATTCGGAAGAAACATTCAACGATCAATATTTGTTTGAAGACAAATTAGCGGTTTCTAATCCGGCTGAAGTGATGGCTTTACCTGTAGGTGGTGTAGCGGGTCCGTTTTATTTCAATGGCATGTTTACCATGGCGAAAGTATTAGATAAAAAATCGTTACCAGACAGTGTTAAAGCATCGCATATTTTAGTTGCTATTTCCGAAAAGCGTACCGAAGCACAAGCAAAGTTGAGTATTGATTCAATGGAACAGATGGTTAAAGCGGGTATGCCTTTGGAAGCATTGGCAAGCCGTAGCGACGATCAGGGTTCTGCATCTAAAGGAGGTGATTTGGGTTATTTTACACAAGGGCAAATGGTTCCTGAATTTAATGATGTTTGTTTCAATGGTAAAACCGGCGATTTAAAGGTTGTTAAAACGCAGTTTGGATATCACTTGATTAAAATTACTGATCAAAAGAATTTTAAACCGGCTGCAAAAGTGGCTTTAGTATCGAAAATATTACAACCAGGTAATGTTACAGTTCAAACGGCTTATGGTTTAGCATCGTCGTTCATTGCTTCTGCTAAAGACGCAAAAACATACGATGAAACGGCTAAGAAGATGAATAAAGACAAGCGTATTGCTGATAATATCACACAAACTCAAGTTGTTATGCAAGGTTTAGGAAGTGCTCGTGAGATTTCTCGTTGGTGCTTTGAAAACAAAATCGGCAGTGTATCGCCTGTGTTTAATTTAGACGATAAGTGTGTAATTGTTAAGTTGGTTAACCGTGTTGAAAAAGGGAGTTTAGCTGAACCGAATGCCGTTCGTCCTCAGGTTGAAAACATTTTGAAGCGCGAGAAGAAAGCTGCTATGATTGCTGAAAAAGCAAAAGGAAAATCTACTTTACAAGACATTGCTTTATTGGCGAATGCTGAAGTAAAACGTGCCGATACGTTAATGTTTGTAGGAAGTGGTAATGCAGCGCTCGGTTTCGAACCACGTGTTATTGGTGCAGCGTTCAATAAAGCATTGGTTGGCAAATTATCGCCCGCCATTCCTGGAGAGCAAGGTGTATACTTTATTTTGTTAGACAAGATTAATGAAGCACCGGCACCCGATTTAAAGAACCCGATGATTACCATGCAAGCACGTCAACAAGAATCGCAAATGATGGGTCAGGCGGATAGTTACATTCCTTACATCTTACGTAAGAAAGCGAAGATTGAAGATAATCGTCATAAGTTTTATTAGTAGAAACTTTTGATTCAAGAAACAGGCGGTACTCACCGCCTGTTTTTTTTATGCTTACTATTCCTATGAATTGCGTGTATTTTTGCGCTTGTGAAAAGGTCTATACCCTTTATTGATCTTGTTTTTATTGCAGGCAGTGCATTGCTTTTTTTCTTTACATTTCTTGGTAATATTCATTTATTCGATTGGGATGAAATTAATTTTGCTGAGTGTGCTCGGGAAATGATAGTTAGTAATGACTATTGGCACGTACAAATCGATTTTAAACCTTTTCACGAAAAGCCCCCCTTATTTATATGGCTTCAGGTACTATCGATGAAATTGTGGGGCATTAATGAATTTGCGGCGCGATTTCCGAATGCTGTATGTGGTTTTATTACCTTGCTTACCTTGTACCGTATTGCTTACAAACACTTTCATCGCACTATGGCTTTATTGTGGGTGTTGTGTTATATGGGAAGCATTCTACCTCATTTTTATTTTAAAAGTGGCATTATAGATCCATGGTTCAATTACTTCATCTTTCTGTCCTTGTATTTTATTTATCGTTATCTACAACAAAAAGAAACTCGTTGTATAATTGTTGCCGGCATACTTTGTGGGTTAGCTGTATTTACCAAGGGGCCTGTTGCCTACTTATTATTAACGCTTACTGTTGTTAGTTACCAAGCCTTTATTTGGTACAAAACACGCTCTTTTCAAAAAACGTTCACGCAGCACATTCTTGCTTTTTTACTATTTAGCGTGTTGAGTTTTTCCTTTATATCTATATGGTATGCGATTGATATTTGGAATAACGGTCCTGCATTATTTTACGATTTCATTCAATATCAAGTTCGTTTATTTAGTACAGAGGATGCCGGTCATGGTGGATTTCCGGGGTATCATGTCGTTGTTCTTTTGTTGGGTTGTTTCCCGGCTTCATTTATTGCTATCTATGCGTACAAGCATCGCTTATCGTTTCGGTATTTAAATTCACCTTTTGCTAAATTATTATTGGCAATGGGAATAGTTGTTTTGCTTGTATTCAGTTTTGTACAAAGTAAAATTATTCATTATTCATCTTTGTGTTATTATCCTATTAGTTTTTTTGCGGCCATTGCGTTGGTTCAAGTGTTGCGTAAACGTGTTTTTCTGCCTTTGTTTATTCGGCGCTGTTTATTAGTTTTCTTTTTAGTATTGAGTTTTTTATTGGCTTTATTACCCTTGGTTCCTATTGCTCCTATACAAAACTTATTACAAAAAGATCCATTTGCACAAGCTAATTTAGATGCTGCGCTTATATGGTCGCCTTGGGCGATTGTATTATCCTTACTTTATGGTTTGTTTGCCATCGGATTATACCGTTTGAGTTTTAAGTTAAAACGCCAACGTGTATCATTTGCTGGTTATTTTGCTTTATGTATTGCCTTTCTCCATTTATTTTTTTGGTTTTATTTAGCCAATGTTGAGCGTATATCGCAACACACCGCCCTCGCTTTTTTTCATTCCTTGCGCAATAAACCTGTTTATGTTGGCGTGTATGGTTATAAAAGTTATGCTCATTTGTTTTATGCTAATACGGCCAACGATTCTTTATTTAAACTTGATAGTCGTGAACACGTATTATTAAACACCCCCTTAACCAAACCGGTTTACTTGGTAGCCAAAGTTCCTTATAACAATCAACTTGATAGTTTAGGATTTCAACAATATGGTAGTATGAATGGTTTTGTATTTTTAGTAAAAGAATCTGCGACAAAGCATTGATTTCATGCTCTTATTTTCAATTTACTAACTCGTTCCTACTAAAAAATATTCTACATTTGCTCCCTTACAATTTTAGATATGAAGTTTAATGAATTAGTGGCGATTTCGGGTTTGAGCGGATTGTATCAATTGGTTTCAACAAAAAGTGATGGTGCCATTGTGCGTAGTTTAGACGATAAAACAACCAAGTTTGTGGCAGCTCGTGCGCACAATGTAACGCCTTTGGATAGTATCGAAGTTTTTACGCAGGAAGATAATATCCGTTTATGGGATGTTTTTCAGGTGTTTAAAGAAAACATATCGAAGGTGAACATAAGCGACGCAGCCAAGATGGATAACAATAAAATTAAAGATGCCTTTGGTATTTTGTTTCCGCAGTACGATCGCGATCGTGTATATACCAGCGACATGAAGAAGATGATCAAGTGGTATGGTATTTTAGAATCCTATAATTTACTTGAAGCAGACGCAAGCAATCTTGAAGAAAGTGCTTCGTAGTATTTGTACGCGTTAAAAATCGATGTATATTTACACACAACTTTTTTAGAATATGAATATTCCAGCAGAACTCCATTACACCAGCGACCACGAGTGGATTCGTATTGAAGGCAATACCGCTACTGTAGGTATTACCGATTTTGCTCAAGGCGAATTGGGTGACATTGTTTTCGTAGACATCAGCACGCTTGGACAACACGTTGAAGCCGGTGCCGTTTTTGGAACCGTTGAAGCCGTTAAAACAGTATCCGATTTGTTTTCACCAGTATCGGGAACGATCGCTGAAATCAATCCGGGTTTAGAAAGTGCCCCTGAAGCGGTAAATAGTGATCCGTACGGAAACGGATGGATGGTTAAAATAACGATGGCTGATGGTGCCGACACCTCATCGTTATTAACTGCCGATGCTTATAAATCCTTAGTAGGCGCCTAATTTTCACTTTCAAATTATCAAAAAACCCATTTACGAATGGGTTTTTTTTATCAATAATGCTTGGTTTGCTCCCTTTTAACCGTAAAGAAATATTTATACTAGCGTTAAGTTGGACGCATTTAATATTTTATGGTTGTTGCATTCCCGGGACAGAAATACCGGAAGTTCGTTTCGACTTTATTATTCAACTCGATAAGCTCGTCCATTTTATTTTCTTTCTTATTTTCTTTTTATTGTGGTCGGGTGTTCGCCGTTATACCTATTTATACGGTTTACTTATAATACTCATAGCTTGCTGTTACGGTTTATTCATTGAGTTCTTTCAGTTTAACTATGTAGATGGGCGAGGATTTGAATTAGCCGACCTTGTTGCTGATGGTCTGGGTGCGTTCATGGGCTTCCTTATTCGACCCGCCATTGCTCCTTACATTATAAGAAACATCGATAATGAGTAAGTTCATATATTGTTGTTTTCTATAGGCACGGCGCTTGTCACCTTCAAATCACGTATCTTTGTTTTATGTTTCCTCATTACGATGTAATTGTAGTTGGTGCCGGTCATGCAGGTTGCGAAGCTGCTGCCGCGGCAGCACGCTTAGGTTCTCGAACCTTATTAATTACCATGAACATGCAAACGATTGCGCAGATGAGTTGCAATCCGGCCATGGGCGGAATTGCCAAGGGCCAAATAGTTTGTGAGATTGATGCCTTAGGCGGTATGTCGGGTATAGTATCAAATCGTTCTATGATTCAGTTCCGTATGTTGAACCAAAGTAAAGGTCCGGCAATGTGGAGTCCACGTACCCAAAACGACCGTATGTTATTCGCTTCCACGTGGCGCGAATTATTGGAACAAACCCCGAATTTAGATTTATGGCAAGATTCGGTTGTGGGCCTACATGTTTCACGTGGAACAATTACCGGTGTTCGAACCCAATTGGGTATGGATATCATGGGGAGCGCTGTTGTATTAACCAATGGCACCTTTTTAAATGGTATAATTCATATTGGCGAGAAACAGTTTGGCGGTGGTAGGATGGGAGAACAACGTGCTACGGGTATCACCGAACAGCTTCTCGAATTAGGTTTTGAGAGTAGCCGATTAAAAACAGGCACGCCACCCCGTTTAGATGGCCGCAGTATCGATTATAGTAAAACAGAAATACAAGAGGGCGATGAGGATGTTGTTGGTTTTTCTTATTTAGAGAAACCCCGTATTCAGGGGGTATCGCAGCAACGGCCTTGTTGGGTTACTTATACCGACGAACGCGTGCACGATATGTTAAAGACGGGCTTTGATCGCTCACCCATGTTTCAAGGACGTATCGAAGGAACCGGTCCGCGTTATTGTCCAAGCATTGAAGATAAAATCAACCGCTTTGCCGATAAAGACCGGCATCAATTATTTATAGAGCCCGAAGGATGGAACACGGTAGAGATTTATTTGAATGGGTTTTCTACCTCCTTACCTGAAGACGTCCAATACAAAGCCCTTCGCTTAATTCCCGGTTTGGAGAATGTTCGTATGTTTCGACCGGGTTATGCCATTGAATACGATTACTTTCCACCCACTCAGCTTACTTATACCTTAGAAACCAAGTTGGTAAAGAATTTGTTCTTTGCAGGACAAATAAATGGGACCACGGGTTACGAAGAAGCGGCTTGTCAGGGTTTAATGGCCGGTATCAACGCCCATTTAGCCGTAAAAGACCTTGCTCCCTTCACCTTATCGCGTCAGCAAGCCTATATTGGCGTTTTAATCGACGACTTGATCAACAAAGGAACCGATGAACCATATAGGATGTTTACCTCACGCGCTGAATACCGTACTTTATTGCGTCAAGACAACGCTGATTTGCGTTTAACCCCTTTATCGCATGCTTTAGGACTAGCCTCGGAGGAACGTATGTTCCACGTGAAACAAAAGGAAGAGCACGTGGAAGCAATAAAAGCCTTCTTGAAAAAAACTAATTTGGACAACAACGAGTTAGGGAATTATTTCCAGGCTATTGGGACAGCTTTATTAAGCGAACCTACTAATGCACAAAAGATACTGCTTCGCCCGCAAGTAGAGTTAGAACAGTTAATAAAACATTCTAAATCGCTAAGCGCCTTTTTTGAACATGTTCCACGTGAAACAAAACAACAAGCGGAGATTCAAATAAAATATGAGGCTTATATTGTGAAAGAGAAGGAGTTGGCTCAAAAAGCATCTGAACTCGATGAATTAATGATTCCTGATAATTTTGATTTCGATAAAGTAAAATCGCTGAGTACCGAGGGTCGCCAGAAGTTCATGAAAATAAAGCCGCGTACCTTGGGACAAGCAGGCCGAATTAGCGGTGTTAACCCAACGGATGTGCAAATTTTGATGGTGTATATGGGGCGATAATATATCCAATCAACTGATTTACAATTGTTTATATATAATAAAAAAATCCGAAGCGTATATGCTTCGGATTTTTAATTATTCATTGAAAAAAATTAATGGTGTGCCCACTCAATGCTGTTTAGGTCGATACCTTCCTTGAACATTTCCCAGAGCGGACTCATTTCGCGGAGTTTGTTCACGGTGTCGGTTACCGCTTTAATGGTGAAGTCTACTTCTTCTTCGGTAGAAAAACGACTTAAACCAAAACGCAATGAGCTGTGTGCCAAATCATCGCCGAGTCCTAAGGCTTTTAAAACATACGAGGGTTCCAAGGAGGCTGAGGTACAAGCGCTTCCGCTACTTAGGGCAATTTGTTTATTAATACCCATCAGTAAACCTTCTCCTTCAACATGTTTAAAGGAAATATTAGCCACGTGCGGTAAACGGTTCAACTTGTGTCCGTTCAGGTAACTTTCTTCTACTTGTAATAAACCGGCTTCCAATTTATCGCGGAGTTTTATAATACGAGCCGTATCGGCTTCCATTTCTAAGCGACAGATTTCGCAGGCTTTACCGAAACCAACAATACCGGGCACATTCAAGGTACCGCTGCGCATACCACGTTCGTGACCACCACCGTCTAGTTGGGCAGTAACCTTAACGCGTGGGTTTTTACGACGAACGTACAAGGCACCAACGCCTTTAGGTCCGTACATTTTATGAGCCGTAAAAGCCATCAAATCGATACCATCTTTGTTGACATCCACCGGAATTTTACCAACAGCTTGCACCGCATCGCTCATCACCAAAACGCCGTGTTTACGGGCAATAGCGGAGATTTCGCGCATGGGGTTTATTACACCAACTTCGTTGTTGGCATACATCACCGCAATCAGAATGGTTTTGGGTGTGATGGCTTTTTCAAGTTCTTCTAAGTTAATCATCCCTTCGGCATCCACTTCGAGGTAAGTTACTTCAGCACCTTGTTTTTCGAGGTGTTTACAGGTATCTAGAACCGCTTTGTGTTCGATGGTGGTGGTTATGATGTGATTCCCCTTAGAGGCATACATTTCGAAAACGCCTTTAATAGCCAGGTTGTCGCCTTCAGTAGCGCCCGAGGTGAAAATAATTTCTTTGGGGTCGGCACCAATCAATGCGGCTACTTGTTCGCGGGCATAATCTACCGCTTCTTCAGCAGCCCAACCAAAACTGTGGTTGCGGCTTGCCGCATTGCCAAACTGGTTGGTAAAATAAGGAATCATTGCGTCTACCACCCGCGGATCGCAAGGTGTAGTGGCGTTGTTGTCGAAATAAATCGGAAAGTTCATAATTCAGCGTAATTTAGTTGCAGGAGTTGCAAAAATACCTGCAATTTGTGCAATTCACCGATATAATCTTTCTTCGCAGTATAGCGTGCGTTTATACACCTTAAAATTAAGTTCATGTTGCATCAAATAGAACACATTGGCATTGCGGTATCATCGTTAGAAACGGCCATTCCGCATTACGAAAAATTATTAGGAACGCCTTGTTACAAAACCGAAACCGTGGCATCGGAAAATGTACGTACGGCATTTTTTGCTGTTGGACCGAATAAAATTGAACTGCTTGAATCGACTACGCCCGACGGTGTGATTGCAAAATACATTGCGAAACGCGGCGAAGGCATTCATCATATTGCGTATGCCGTGCACGATATTCACGCGGCTATGGCGTATTTGCGCGAACAAGGGTTTACCTTATTGAACGAACAACCCAAACACGGCGCCGACAATAAATGGGTGTGTTTTGTGCATCCGAAAGATACCAACGGGGTCTTGATGGAATTGTGCATGGAACGCGATTCGGAATAATTTTTTTCTGGGGCTGTCGGCCAAGGAACCTTTATCGGCTACTATCGGGCTACTACGGGCTATCGGCTACGCCGTGCTACCGCTATCGCTCTCGCCCTGCGTAGCTTCCCCTGCGTATCCCGCAGCCGGTCAACGGATTCTCTTTCCCGCGCTTCTGCACCGTATTCCGCGCTCGTTTTTTTTCTCCACATCGTCTCTCGTCCGCGATGGATTGCGGAGGCATTATGGTAATATGGCGAGGACGTTGCGGGTGTGTGGTGGAAACAAAAATAAATAATGATGTGCCGCTCCTACGGTTGCTAACGATGTGCCGCTCCTACGGAGCTCACGGGTTGGTTGATGCGACGTGTTTTGCTAACGATGTGCCGCTCCTACGGAGCTCATGGGTTGGGTTGATGCGACGATGTTTTTGCTAACGATGTGCCGCTCCTACGGAGCTCATGGTTTGGTTGATGCGACGATGTTTTTGCTAACGATGTGCCGCTCCTACGGAGCTCATGGTTTGGTT
>JBIKQE010000072.1:0-9379 GCA_044349815.1 Chitinophagaceae bacterium
CCAGTATGGCGATCCTTCCCGAAGAATTTCCGGTGGTATTAACCATATTCCTTGCCATGGGCGCCTGGCGATTAACGTTCAATAAAGTACTAACCCGAAAACCGGCTGCCATCGAAGCATTGGGTTCAGCTTCAGTATTGTGTACCGATAAAACGGGAACACTCACACAAAACAAATTAAGCTTGCAAGCATGGCATGTTCGTGGTGCACAGCGTGCGAACGAAGAAAACGAGGAGGCTTTGGAATTAATTCAAATAGCAAGATATGCCGCATCGTCGGAATCGACAGATGGAATTGAGCAAGCCATTGTTCGTGCTAGTACGGAGCGGGAGTTAATTCAAAACGCCCCGTGTTTACATGAATATCCCTTTGGGAATCCCTTACCTGTTATGGGGCGAGTTGTGGATGTTAAGGGTGAACGATGGGCTTGCTTGAAAGGAGCGCCAGAGGTTGTTGCCAGTTTGTGTGGTTTAACAGAACTTGGAATTGGGGAAATAAAAGAAGATGTAACTGCCATGGCTAAAAATGGCTTTCGCGTTTTAGGCATAGCCAAAGCCATATCGCCAGAAACACCCCCTAGCACCTTAAACAGTTTACCATGGGAATGGCAAGGTATTATTGGTTTTGTTGATCCTATTCGAGATGAGGTTCCCCAAGCTATACAGTCGTTACAAAATGCCGGCATACGGGTAGTGATGATAACGGGCGATTATCCTGAAACGGCGAAGTACATTGCTCAACAAATTGGATTACCGCAAGATGTACTTTGTGTTACAGGTAGTGAACTCGATAAGTTGACAGACGAACAACTTGAAGCACAAATAATGCAAATTGGGTTGTTTGCACGGAGTACTCCTGTACAAAAATTACGTATTGTGGAAGCATTGAAAGCACAGGGTGAATGTGTGGCCATGATGGGGGATGGCGTAAATGATGCGCCGGCCTTACGCGCTGCGCATATTGGCATAGCCATGGGAATGAAAGGGACTGATGTAGCCCGCGAAGCCTCTAACTTGGTTTTGCTCGACGACCATTTTGAACATATTGTAGATGCCGTAAAACATGGTAGGCGGATATACGACAACCTTCAAAAAGCGATGGGCTATATAATGACGATTCATATTCCCATCATTATATTATCGATACTACCCGCATGGATCATGAACATGCCCTTGTTACTGATGCCTTTACACATTGTATTTCTTGAATTGATTATAGACCCTGTTTGTGCCATTGCCTTTGAAAATGAGCCCAATGAAATAAACAGCATGAATCGACCACCTCGACCATTAACTGAAACATTTTTTGGTTGGCATAAGTTAGCGAAGAGTTTAACAACCGGTTTCTTAATTACAGCTACCGTTTTGATTGGTTATAGTTTGAGTAAAAAAACAGGGCATACCGACAATGAATTACGGACCATTGCTTTCACATGTTTTTTATTGTGCAATGTTTTTGTAATTATCACGTCATTATCGGGAACGCAATCGGTTATTACATTAATTCGAGGCCGCAACAAATCGGTGATTTGGATTATTGGATTGGCCCTGTTGTTATTAATATTGAGTTTACGCATACCGGCATGGATGGATTTATTTCATTTTGCACCCGTTCCGTGGATTCATTTATTTCCGGCCTTTTTTATGGCATTCCTCTTATTTATTGGATTGGAATCGTATAAATTATTTCGACAATAACATGGTTGAAGTTAACTTTGTAATGCATGCCTGATCCTCGTACAATTCGTATTGACGCATTTAATTATCATTTACCCAACGAATTTATAGCGCGTTATCCCCTCCCCCAACGCAGCGACAGTAAGCTATTAATTTATAAGGATGGGCAAATCAACGATGCCCATATTCCCGATTTAATTGATGCCGTACCGGCAAACAGTGTTTTTATTTTTAACAATACGAAAGTAGTTGAAGCTCGGTTGCAATTTCCGAAACCGAATAGTAGTTCGGTGGAAGTATTTTGCTTGGCCCCCGACCCGAGTATGGGCGATATTACAAGTGCCATGATGCGAACAGACAATGTACAATGGCATTGTTTATTAGGAGGGGCGAAGAAATGGAAAGATGGAGAAAAACGTTCAATAGCTGTAACAGAAACCGAGGAGAGCTGGATGTTGCATGCGACCCGTGAAGCGCATTTAGGCGACTCGTTTTTAATGAAATTTGAGTGGACTAAACCAAGCACCTCCTTTGCGGAGGTGTTGCATATTGTTGGCAAAATTCCATTACCGCCGTATTTGCAACGCGAGGCTGAAGCCGACGATCAAACACGGTATCAGACCGTGTATGCTAAACATGATGGCTCGGTAGCAGCTCCTACAGCCGGCTTGCATTTTACCCCCGCCATCTTAACAGCGTTGGAGGAAAAAAATTGTATCCGGTTGGAAGTAACTTTACATGTTGGGGCGGGGACTTTTAAACCCGTTAAAAGTGAAACACTCGATGGGCATGCCATGCATGCCGAGTATATCGACATTCCTATTGAAGGCATAGAGGCCTTGTTGCAACACAGCGAAAAAACATGGATACCTGTGGGAACTACGGCCTTGCGTACGTTGGAAACCTTGTATCAGATGGGATTAAAATCGCATTTAAATCCGGCCTTAAATTTAGGCGAATTGGCCATTCAACAATGGGAATCGTATGAACGACAATCGCATTTAACCAGGTTGGAGGCCTTGCAACAGTTGTTGATGGTAATGCATCGCGAAGGAGCGAAACGATTAATAACTGAAACTCAAATTATAATTGCACCAAGCTATCCTTTGCGGATGGTGGATGCTTTAATGACGAATTTCCATCAACCGCAATCTACCCTCTTATTATTGATTGCCGCCTTGGTGGGCGATGAATGGCATCGCATTTATGAGCATGCATTAAAGCACGAATATCGTTTCTTGAGTTATGGCGATAGTAGTTTGCTGTGGCGAACCACGAGCCGCTAATCTTCTTCGTAAAATTCGTAAAGGGCGTCGAAATAAATATCGTTCCACCCTTCTACGATATCATCGTAATCTACATCCGGGATGTTGGTATGATTGAGTTCTAGGGAAGTTCCTTTTTTATGCTGGTGCAATTTTAACGTAACAAGCGAAGGGTCTGGTAAATCGCCAAAATACCATTCTTGAACAATTTTTTTGCCTTCTTCCAAGGCTACAATTCGGCCTACAATTTGTCCATCCCACATCGAAAATTCTGCCCCAATTTCGTTGGGCATACTCACATCGGCACCTGTCCACAAACGAATAGTAGGTTCAAACGTAAGTGCTTTGTACACTTCTTCGGGCGGCGCCGGTAAGATGTAATAGTTTTTATAATCCATGGTGTTACACTTGAAAGACGCCAACATTCATTGGTTTTTCGATGGGGGCTTGATTGGCGGCGGTAATTCCTTCCGAAATCATCCGACGGGTATCGATAGGATCGATGATTGCATCTACCCAAAGCCTCGAGGCCGCATAGTACGACGTTGTTTGTTTGTTGTATTTCGCAATAATTTCGTTGAGCATGGCCTTTTCTTTTTCTTCCGAAATGGTTTCCCCTTTCGACTTCAAGGCAGCCACTTGAATTTGCAACAAGGTTTTAGCGGCTTGTTCGCCCCCCATTACGGCAATTTTGCCATTGGGCCAGCTATAAATAAAACGAGGATCGTAGGCTTTACCGCACATGGCGTAGTGTCCGGCTCCGTATGAATTACCAATAATGAACGTAAACTTTGGAACCACCGAATTGGAAACAGCATTAACCAATTTAGCGCCGTCTTTAATGATGCCACTGTGTTCGCTTCGGCTACCCACCATAAACCCATTTACATCTTGTAAAAAAACGAGTGGAATTTTCTTTTGGTTGCAATTCATAATAAAGCGGGCGGCTTTATCGGCACTGTCGTTGTAGATTACCCCACCCAATTGCATTTCATTTTTTCCGCTTTTTACATTTTTGCGTTGATTTGCTACAATACCAACGGCCCATCCTTCAACGCGGGCGTAACCACATACGATGGTTTTGCCATAATCTTTTTTAAACTCATCAAATTCAGAATTATCTACTATGCGTTCAATAACATCCACAACATCGTAGGGTTGACTATTGTTGGGCGAAACCAAGCCATAGAGTTCATTGGGATCTTTGATGGGGGCTTTGGCTTTAACCCGATCAAAGCCTGCCTGTTGTTGGGTACCCAACTTACTCATGATGCGACGTACTTGATCGAGACACTCTTGTTCGGTTTTAAACTTATAATCGGCAATACCACTAATTTCGGTATGTGTTACAGCACCTCCGAGTGTTTGTATATCTACATTTTCTCCGATAGCCGCTTTGGCTAAGTACGGACCCGCTAAAAAGATAGAACCATGTTCTTCCAACATGATGGTTTCATCGCTCATAATAGGCAAATAAGCGCCACCGGCCACACAACTTCCCATTACAGCGGCAATTTGCGTAATACCCATGCCGCTCATGATGGCATTGTTGCGGAAGATGCGTCCAAAATGTTCTTTGTCGGGAAATATTTCATCTTGCAAAGGAAGAAATACCCCTGCGGAATCGACTAAATAAATAATTGGCAAGCGATTTTGCATGGCAATTTCTTGCATACGCAGGTTCTTCTTTCCGGTAATGGGAAACCAAGCGCCTGCCTTCACGGTTTGGTCGTTCGCCATAATTACACATTGGCGCCCGTGTACATAGCCGATACCGGCAACGGTACCACCGGCAGGGCAACCACCATACTCTTCGTACATTTCGTAACCTGCAAAAGCCATTAATTCGGTGAAATGGGTATCCTTATCAATAAGATACTGAATCATTTCGCGTGGGGTAAGCTTGCCTTTCGCGTGTTGCTTTGCAATGGCATCGGCACCACCGCCTTTTTCGATAACGGATAATTTTTGTTTCATGGCACTCACTGCCAGTTTCATACCGTCTTCGTTCTTATTAAAAGTCAAATTGATTTTCGATGCCATATACGTTGATTTGACGCACAGCAAAGTACGTTTTTTTTAGGCAGTCGAACAAACCGCAAGCCTTAAAATATTTATCGATTGCCCTTAATTTACTGCTTCTTGTTGCATTTGTTTCATGGCGTTTTTGCGCTCATGCTCATCCAATACAATTTTACGCATCCGAATAAAGTTAGGGGTAACCTCAATGCATTCATCAAATTCGATGTACTCCATACATTCTTCCAAGGTCAATAAAATTTTGGGAGCAATCCGATTGGCATCATCGGAACCTGAGGCGCGGTGGTTGGTTAATTTCTTTCCTTCGATAGCATTTACCAACAAATCGCCTGGTTTGATGTGTTCGGCGATAATCATCCCGGCATATACTTCTTCGCCCGGATCTACATAAAACGAACCACGATCTTGTAATTTATCAATAGAATATCCCGTTGTTGTGCCATTGAATTTCGAAATCAATACACCATTGTTTCGTCCGGGAATGGGTCCTTTCCAAGGTTTGTATTCGCTAAAGCGGTGGGCCATAACGGCTTCACCTTGCGTACCGGTAAGCATTTGTGTACGCAAACCAATCAAACCACGCGATGGAATTTCGAATTCCAAATGTTGCATATCGCCTTTTGTTTCCATCACCAGCATTTCGCCTTTGCGACGGCTAACTAAATCGATGGCTTTACTCGCTAAGGCTTCAGGCACATCAATGACCAATATTTCGTATGGTTCGCAACGTTTACCATCGATGGTTTTTACAATTACTTGGGGTTGACCAACCGTTAATTCGTATCCTTCACGACGCATGGTTTCAATCAAAACCCCTAAATGCAGAATACCGCGACCGTATACCAAGAAGGTATCTCCATTATCGGTGTCTTCTACACGAAGGGCTAAGTTTTTCTCTAATTCCTTCATCAAGCGATCGCGTAAATGGCGACTAGTAACAAACTTACCATCTTTACCGAAGAAAGGCGAGTTGTTGATGCTGAAGGTCATGTTCATTGTAGGTTCATCGACCGGAATAATGGGTAATGCTTCCGGTGTTTCAGCATCGGCAATGGTGTCGCCAATGTTAAAATCGTCAATACCAACTACAGCACAAATATCACCGGCATGCACCGAAGCCACCTTCTTTTTACCTAATGATTCAAACACGTATAATTCTTTCACTTTACAACGACGTTGTGTACCATCGGCTTGCATTAATACAACCGATTGATTTTCGTTGATAGTACCACGAGCCACACGTCCTACCGCAATACGCCCTAGGAAAGACGAATAATCGAGTGAGGTAATTTGCAATTGCAATGGCCCTTCCGACACTTTAGGTTCCGGAACATATTGTAAAATACCATCTAATAATGGTGTGATATCGTCGCATTGCGAATTTTCGAAATTGAACCAGCCATTTTTACCTGAACCATAGAAGGTTGGGAAATCCAATTGTTCTTCGGTAGCATCGAGGTTAAAGAACAAATCGAATACCGCATCGTGTACTTCATCGGGACGGCAATTCGGTTTATCGACTTTATTGATGATTACAATGGGTTTCAAATTCAATTGCAACGCCTTTTGCAACACAAAACGAGTTTGTGGCATGGGACCTTCAAAGGCATCCACCAACAACAACACGCCATCGGCCATTTTCAATACACGTTCAACCTCCCCACCAAAGTCGGCGTGACCCGGTGTATCAATAACGTTGATTTTGGTATCTTTATACATCACACTCACGTTTTTCGAGAGAATGGTGATACCACGTTCACGTTCTAAATCGTTATTATCCATAATCAATTCGCCGGTTTCCTGGTTGGAGCGGAATACATTGGTTTGATGGAGGATTTTATCAACCAAGGTTGTTTTACCGTGGTCAACGTGAGCAATGATGGCAATATTTCGAATATTCATAGTAAAAAATTGAGTCCAAACATGGAAAAAACCTTGTTTGTAAAGGCGTGCAAAGGTAGCCGATTATCTTCGAATAGAAAGGAAAATCGGGTTTTTGAGCGTTAAGGATTGATTAAATGAAGAATAAGACTGTGTAATTCGTGTATTTTTATCGTTTAAATTGATAATTATGAAAAATGCATTGCTATTGATGGCCTGTTTTTTACTGATAGGGACGGAGGAAATGATGGCGGGGAAAAAGAAAGTGAAGCAAAGTAAACCCGAAGGAGCCTACCAATTGATAGCCCAGTTGGATGGAGGCAAAATGGTGATGGTTGGATATAAAAACAGCAATATTCTTTTTAATAATCAAACGCAAAAGTTTAATGCGTATGTTGGGTGTAATACCATTTCGGGTGTGCTGAATTCCGGGAAGAGGACATTACAGCTGGGGCAGTTAACACGAACGGATAAGGCTTGTCCGGATTATATAGACGGGTTAGAGGAACAGTTTATAAAACATTTGGAACAAGTGAATGGATTTCGATGGGAGGGAGGCACCTTGATGTTGATGAATAATGAAACGGTTTTGATGAAGATGAAAAAGAAGAGTTGAACGGAGGAAGCGGAGCTTGATGGTTAAATTATCACAGAGGAAGGGAGGGGTTTTCACAGAGGAAGGGAGGGGTTTTCACAGAGGGAGGGAGGGTTTTTCACAGAGGAAGGGAGGAATTATCACAGAGGAAGGGAGGAATTATCAAAGAGGAAGGGAGGGGTTTTCACAGAGGGAGGATTGCTCATTGCCGCTTATTTCGCTGAAGGGCTGCCGGATGCGAAGGGCTTGGTACACGCCGAAGCGGAGCGGAGGCGGGTACGGTAGCGAAGCGGACCCCGTAGCAGCCGGAACGAACGATGAAGCAAGTGCGTATGATGACAGCCCCTAAAAAAAACTATCCCAAAAAACTATACCAAAAAAAACATACCCAAAAAAAAAACGCCCGACATGCATCGGGCGCTTTATTCCTGTTGGCTTGTGTTAATAGCGGGTTTTCAATACAATGTTGCCAATGGTTTTGATGCTGTCTTCGGCGGTAAAAACAACGCGGCCTTTTTTCAAACTTACTTCCCAGGCTATTTGGTTGGTGATATCGTCGACGGCGTTGGGGATGGTAACATCGGAAATGAGGTTGAACCGATCGGTTGTTTCGAATAAAACGGGTTGATGGTACGATTCGTGTACAATTAGCAAGTCGCCACGCCCCTCGCGGGCAGCCGTATAAATTTCTTGTAAATCGGTTAGCACTTTTCCGGCCGAGATGGCTGCGTTCATTTCATCGATGGCCGTATTGTTGCGTTCGTGCTGCATGGCTTTGACTACCTCCCAAGCGGCGAGTCCGAGTTGGGTATTATTGGTATGATGGGCATCGATGGCAGAATAGCCATAATAGGAAGCGGGTCGATCGCTAACGCTAATCAGTTTGCTGTAGTTATCGGTGTTCGTAAACACCACGGTATACAACCCTGAGTCGTGCGCCACTTTTTGCAAGGCTTTATCGACGGTATTAAAGTACTCGCGCACTTGATCGTCCATGGCTTTGGCATCGGTGCGTTTGTCGGGGAAGGTAATGTAGTGGCTATTTTCGCTGAAAGGAAATTCGGCGTTGCGGATTTCGTGTTGAATATGATCGTTGTAGGCGTGGTACAAATGCACATCGTGCTGGGTGAGAACCAATACTAAATATTCTTCGGCACCATAAAAGGCTTTAATGAGCGGGCGAACGGCAAATGTATCGCTGAGTTGAACGCCCTCTTGTTCGGCTGGCCACAACGATTTTACAATTTCGCAGGTGTCGTTTGAAATAAAAATATGCAAACTATCTAAGCTGTGATTGTAATCGTATTCTTTAACGGTTGCATGCAACTTATCGAGCAAATTGCCGGCAGGGCGTTTGCCAAATTCGTTCACAATTCGCTCTTCCGCTTCTTTAGCGAAGTTTTTTAATTTGATTTCATCTTGCAAACAATCGGGGTGTGTGCGGTGCGTGTTTAAGGAGATGCTTAAACAAGGTTCGTTTTTTTCGCTCGCTATACGATGTAGGATTTCTTTGATGGTCATACTATTTTATTTTATTTGGTTCTATTCAAAGGTAGTGCTATTATACTGCGTGGGGTAATGACAATTATCAGCAAGCTACGTGCTTTATGTTACAAAGTATTGGCAATACACCCTGAATGCTGTATTTTCATCTTTTCCAACAATTTATGCGCTCATTATTTCGAAAGAAAGATTGGCATCAAGCCCTACACGATGCTTCTGAAAACCAAGAACATACCCCCATGAATAAAGTGTTGGGGGTACGCGACTTAACTTTTTTTGGCATTGCCGCTATTATAGGCGCGGGTATTTTTAGCAGTATCGGGAAGGCTTGTTTTGATGGCGGTCCGGCAGTTGTATTGTTGTATTTATTTACGGCCGTGGCTTGTGGTTTTGCTGCCTTTTGTTACGCCGAATTTGCC